>CAZYYR010000044.1:0-14166 GCA_964651465.1 uncultured Nitrosospira sp. | reverse complement strand
CCGCATGGAAATCATCACGGACATCTCCTCCCTGCGATTGCGCCTCGAACATGAGCGTTCCATTGCGTTTGTCCCCACGATGGGTAGCCTGCACGAGGGTCATCTGTCGCTGATCCGTATCGCGAGGGAAAAATCGGCTTGCGTGGTGGTCAGCATTTTCGTCAACCGCCTGCAATTTGCGCCTGCGGAGGATTTCGATCTCTATCCGCGCACGCTGGCGAATGACTGCGAACTGCTGGAAAACGAGGATGTCGAGGTGGTGTTCACACCCGGAGAAACCGCACTGTATCCCGCGCCCCAGACGTTCACGCTGGAACCGTCACCGATAGCCGATATACTCGAGGGGGAATTCCGCCCGGGATTCTTCCGGGGGGTGGGGACAGTGGTGCTGAAGCTTTTCAATATCGTGCAGCCGCAGATAGCCGTTTTCGGAAAAAAGGATTATCAGCAGCTGCATATCATGCGGGAACTGGTGCACCAACTGAATCTGCCTGTCGAAATCATCGCGGGCGAAACGGTACGGACAGCCGACAACCTGGCATTGAGTTCCCGCAACCGCTACCTGACGGTCGCAGAAAGGACCGAGGCAACCCGGCTTTACCATGTGCTGTCGCAGGTGAAGCGGGAGCTGGAGCACGGCAACAGGAACTTTACCGGATTGGGAGAAAACGCCAAAGAAGTGCTCCAACTCCACGGCTGGCAGGTCGATTACGTTGCCATCCAGCAACGCGATACCCTGTTGCCGGCACAAGCGAACGACACGGATCTTATCGTGCTGGGCGCCGCGCGGCTGGGCAATACACGGCTCATCGACAATCTGGAAGTGTCACTGACTGCATAGGAAACACGGTCCCATCGTTTCATCCCGCGTATCTGTTCAGATACGCCCGACATGGCTCCGTCCATGGTCATCGCCGTCTCGGCCCCAGCAATTTCAGTTGCTCATAACTGTATGAATAGAAGGATTATTTATCACGTCTCTATTTGGAGACACATGATTTCCTTTTATTATCAGAACCTTGTATTCTCGCTATCCTCTTCTGTTGCCGCCCAGCAACAACCGGCTACCCCCTGCCTCCATTGTAAGCCCCTGTTTTTATTTGATTAGAGTTCTGGCACGATAAATGCTTGTAGTAAGTTGATGCCGGTAATTGATCGACTCGCGCGCGGAATATGGGTGTTGAATGTCCCAAATTGTCACGCGACGAAACTGCATCCTGGCGGTACAGCCTAACCCAAACACAAGGAGGTCCTTTCATTATGCTTTCGATGCACAGCCCGAAGGAAAACCGGATTCTTGCTGCGCTCCCCGCAGCGGATTATGCGCGATTGCTCCCTTATCTTGAATTTACTCCCATGCCATTGGGACAGATGATTCATGAACCCGGATCTTCGATCACCCATGCGTATTTTCCCACCAGCAGCATCGTCGCACCGCTGTATAGCGTGGAAAACGGTGCTTCGGTACGGCTCTCGGTCATCGGCAACGAGGGACTGACGGGCATTTCGTCTCTCCTTGGCGGCGCCAGTACACCTGCGGGTGTCGTGGTACAAAACGAGGGTCATGGATATCGCATCAAAACGGATGCGCTGAAAAGGGAATTCGACTCCAGGGAAAAACTGCAGCATTTGGTGCTGCGTTTTACGCAGGCGCTGATGACGCAAACGGCACAGAACGCGGTTTGCAACCGGCACCATAACATCGAGCAGCAGCTGTCCCGCTTCCTGCTGATGAACCTGGATCGCTCCAGTGGTGATGAACTGCAGCTGACGCACGAGCAGATTGCATCCATGCTGGGCGTGCGTCGCGAAAGCGTCACCCAGGCTGCGCTCAAGCTTCAGACGATCGGAGCAATTCAATACAGCCGTGGTCACATCAAAGTGCTGGACCGGGAAGAACTGGAAGATTCGGTATGTGAATGCTATGACGTGGTAAACGACGAATACGACCGGCTGCTTTCGAATTACTCGTTTCCCGATTCCGTTCGGCGCGCCGCCAGCGACGAGATGGATGAGTTGTGGTCAGTAAGCTGAGGAGAGCCCCGGATTACTCAGGGAGAACCAAACCTCCCTCCCCAATCTTGGTTCAAGCTGAGTAATCCGGCCTATTGCGCTCGTGGACCGGTCAGTGCCGTCCATTCACGGGGCCATCAGTTTCCTGAGCACGTAAGGCAGTATCCCGCCGTGCCGATAATAATCCACTTCGACCGCAGTATCTATCCTGCACTGCAGGCCAATCTCACGCCGGTTTCCCGCTTCATCGCGAATGACGAGCATTACATCCTGCTGGGGGTGGATATCGTCCAGACCTTGAATGTCGAGTCGCTCCCTGCCCGTCAGGCCAAGTGACTGAACGCTGTCGTCACCCTTGAACTGGAGAGGCAATACGCCCATTCCGACCAGATTGCTGCGATGTATTCGTTCGAAGCTTCGTGCAATGACAGCCCTCACACCGAGCAGCTGCGTTCCCTTGGCGGCCCAGTCCCGACTCGACCCGGCGCCATATTCTTCCCCCCCGAATATCAGTGTCGGCACGCCCTCGGCAATATATCTCATGGCCGCATCGTAAATGCTCATCTGCTGACCGTCGGGCTGGTGCAGGGTAATGCCGCCCTCGCTCCCGGGAATCATCAGGTTCTTGATCCGCACATTGGCGAAGGTGCCGCGCATCATCACATCATGATTACCCCGGCGGGCGCCATAACTGTTGAAGTCGGGCTTCGCTACGCCATGCGACAGCAGATATTGTCCTGCCGGAGAAGAATCCTTGATGCTTCCGGCAGGGCTGATGTGATCCGTGGTCACAGAATCTCCGAACAGGGCAAGTATGCGCGCATCGTGGATTCCTGCGGGCGCGTCGGGCTGCATCGAAAAATCCCTGAAAAACGGCGGCTCGGCAATGTAGGTCGATTTGGGCCAGTCGTATACCTGCCCCGACGCGGAGGACACGTCGTTCCAAAGCGGATGATCCTTGGTCAGGTTGCTGTACAGGCGGCGAAACGTTTCTCCGTTGGCCGCGAACTTCATCAGCCCCTGGATTTCATCGTCACGTGGCCACACATCCGCTAACCGGACGGGATTGCCATCCTTGCCATAGCCCAGCGGCTCGGTCGTTAAATCCACAAGCACGGACCCTGCTATGGCATATGCCACAACCAGGGGCGGAGATGCCAGAAAGTTCGCCCGAATGCTGGGATGGATGCGTGCTTCGAAATTGCGGTTACCGGATAGCACGGCGGCACAGACGAGGTCATTGGCCACGACCGTATTCTCGATCGATTCCGCCAGCGGACCGGAGTTGCCGATACAGGTGGTGCAGCCGTAGCCGGCGAGATTGAAGCCGAGCTCTTCCAGGTAAGGCAACAGGCCAGTGACGCTCAGATAGTCCGTCACCACGCGCGAGCCCGGTGCAAGTGACGTCTTGATATGGTGTTTTACCCTCAGACCCCGTTCAACTGCTTTTTTTGCCAGCAAACCGGCAGCGAGCAGTACGCTCGGATTGGAGGTATTCGTACAGGAAGTGATGGCGGCGATCAGGACATCGCCATGACCCAGGACGATCGATCCATTTGGCAGATGCATCGGAGCCGCATCCGGTCCCAGTATCGGACGGTTGTTGATCATCTCGGTAATATACCTTTCGGTCCCCGGCCTCACCGCAACCTTGCCCTGGCTTGCGCCGCCGCCGGTCGTGGCCGCCGTTTCGGTGGGGACACCATCTTCTCCGGATACCGCATAGCGAAGGTCCAGGCCTGCGGTATCTTTGCCATACCCGCTCTGGATGACGGGCTTGGTAAACAGCTCCGTAAACGTGGATTTGACGCTATCGAGATCGATACGATCCTGCGGACGGCGCGGCCCCGCCAGCGAGGGTGCCACGCTATCCAGATCCAGTTCCAGTTCGCGCGTGTAGTCGATATCGCCCTTGCGAGGGATGCCATACAATCCCTGCGCCCGAAAATACGACTGAAACCTGTCGACTTCCTCTTCGCTGCGGCCCGTATAGCGAAAATATTCCACCGTGGCGTCATCTACCGGGAAAAAACCCATGGTGGCGCCATATTCCGGAGCCATGTTGGCAAGGGTGGCGCGATCCGGCACCGTAAGGGACGCAGTCCCTTCCCCGATGAACTCCACAAATTTGCCTACCACGTTGGATTTCCGCAGCAGTTCGGTAACGGTCAGCACGAGGTCGGTGGCGGTCACTCCGCTGCGCAACCGACCCTTAAGATTCACGGCAACCACGTCAGGCGTAAGAAAATATACGGGTTGCCCGAGCATGCCCGCTTCTGCCTCGATGCCGCCGACCCCCCATCCAACTACCCCCAAACCATTGATCATGGTGGTGTGCGAGTCGGTGCCCACCAGCGTATCCGGATACAGCACCCCATCCTTCTGGTAGACCCCGCGGGCAAGGTACTCCAGGTTGACCTGGTGGACAATGCCGATCCCCGGGGGTACGACCTTGAAAGTGTCGAACGCCTGCATGCCCCATTTTATAAACTGGTAACGCTCGTGATTGCGGCGAAATTCGATTTCCATGTTGAGTTCGAGTGCATCATTGCTGCCGTAGTGATCGATCTGCACGGAATGATCGACCACCAGATCCACCGGCACCAGCGGCTCGACAAGGTCGGGGTGTTTTCCCATTTTTTTTGCCACGCCGCGCATTGCCGCCAGATCCACCAGCAAGGGCACGCCGGTGAAATCCTGCAGTACGATTCGGGATACTACGAAGGGAATCTCATCCACCCGGGCTGCAGTGGCTTGCCAGTCTGCCAGCCTGCGTACATGGGCTTCGGTCACCTTTCTGCCGTCGCAGTTGCGCAGGACAGACTCCAGCACAATGCGGATCGAAACGGGCAGCCGTGAAATCCGGCCCAGGCCGGCCGTTTCGAGAGCGGGCAGCGAATAGAACTTCTTCTCGCTGCCGTCTGCCAATGAAAGCGTTTGCAGGGCATCGAACAGGTTGTGAGTCATAAAATACGCTCCTTGAAACAATTTGCTGAATCCGGCGACCTTGCAAGGGAAAGGTTCGGCCTGTTACAGGGAAGGGCCGGGCCTTTCGCGAAAGGAATGGCCGTTACCGTCCGGCTCGCCGTCTTCCCGTCATATTATGGTTATCGCCCCATGCTTATCACGAGTGCGCCTTGTATTCCTCGATATCGGCCTCGATGACCTCCCTGGAAAAGCTCCGGTAGGCGTTCCCGATACGCTGCGCCAGCGTATCGGGAAAAAGATGGAATTCTCCCGATTTCAACGCGGCCACGATGCCTTCCGCCACCAGTGAAGGGGGATCTGCGGTTCCGGCCAGTTCGGCCGTGGCGGCCATATCGGTGGCGATCAGACCGGGATGGACGCTCAGCACGGCCGTATGCTGCTGGCCCAGCAATTCACGCAAGGCCTGCGTGATGGAATAGGTCGCCGCCTTGGAAGCAGAATGAGTCGCGAAATTGGGTGAGCATTTCAACGAAGCGATCGAGTTGATCTGTACGAACGCCCCTCCTCCGTTTCTCCTGAGGACGGGGGCAAAGGCCTGTGCCATCCGGACAAGACCGAAGACATTGATTTTCATCGCTTCCTCAAGCGCATCGATGGCGTCGGTGTCCAGCGGCGTGCAGGTCCTGAAGATTGCAGCGTTATTGACCACTGCCTGGACATCGGAAGCACTCTCCGCCATTGCCCGGATCGTCTCCGGCCGGGCCAGATCGACCTGAACGGGTGCCACCTTTTCACCGTACTGCCGTACAAGCGGGGCGGCGGAATCAGGATTACGCACCGCCATATAGACTTTTCTTGCTCCATGATCGAGAAACGCCTCGACGATTGCCTTGCCGATTCCACGATTGGCGCCCGTGACCAGCGCAACCTTGTCTCTGATGTCGAAAGCTGTTTTCATTTCGTTACGGCTTGATGCGAATCTGTTTGCCGGAACCTTTTTCGTCCGGTCATCCGGTACATGCCGTTACACGGCGGGTGCCCCAAGTCTACCATCGAAAACCGGCGAATGACTTCCAACTTTGCGCAGCACCAACAGTGGAATACGGTTCTGCCCGGGTGTCCCGGTCTAAGCCGATAAAATCGTGTAATATGAAATGACGCTATCGCTTTATTGCTGACAAAGACCTGTCCCGGGCGCATTCTCCATCTGATGCATTTTCAACAATAAGACCGGATTTATGGCCCTTCCCACCCTGGCCCTGCTGCACGGTTTCCTAGGCTTCTCGAATTCGGGGCCAATCGAATATTTTCGCGGGGTACGGAAAGCGCTACGCAAGAAACACCTCGGGCCGCTGATACCGGACGTCCCGGCGGCAGGTACCATTGCCGAGCGTGCAGAGGCGCTCGCTCGCAAACTTTTTTGCAGCGATGCACCGGCCTTTGCCCTGATCGGGCACAGCATGGGGGGGCTGGATGCCCGGTATCTGATCACCCATCTCGACCCGGACCGGCGCGTAAAAAGCCTGCTTACCGTCGCTACCCCGCATCACGGCACTGTGCTTGCCGCATGGATGCTGGAGTCACGCGGGCCTGTTCCTGCCTGGTTCCGCTATGTCGGCCGTCCCGCCCTCGATGAGCTGACACCCGCTGCGCGCACAGCCATGCCGATTCCCGATCGTCCGGATGTAGACTATTCCTCATATGCGAGCCAGCGTCCGCTTCGGGAGCTTCCCTTCTGGCTTCGTCCCTACGGGCGCGTCATTCCTGAGGACAACGACGGCATGGTGCCTGTCAGCTCGGCCCGGTGGGGGACATTCCGGGGCACGGTTCGCGCGGACCACGTCGAACTTCTCGGCTGGAGCCTGGGATTGCCTGATGTCCGATCGGGAAGACCGTTCGATCATCTCCCGTTCTGGATCCGTGCGGCAACCGAAACCGTGGCCGCAGCCGGGGACAGGCAGCGGGGAGTGGAGGGGGAACGATCATGAACGGGGAAGGGAAGCAGTGGGACATGTCCTGGCACGACTGGCTCGTATTCATCGTGCCCAGCCTGCTCATTGTCACCCTTGCAGTGGAATCTGCAATAGGTCCCATCCTGCATCCCGGAGATGCCATGCCCCGGGATTTCCGGGCGGTCGCCCACTGGTTCGACCCGGTGTTCTTTCAATACAATCTGATCATGACCCTGCTCGCGGTGCTGGTCGTGCCCTCGCTCGCCCTGTCCTATATACAGACCATGGCGAACCGGAAGGAGCGGCGTTTGCAGCGCGAAGTGCCCCCGGAACGCCGGGCCGAAATCCATAGAAGGATGGGACGGCGCGCATCCTTCAGCTCCTATCGGGGCAGCGTCTGGCTGACAACGATCGTGGTTCTGCTGGGCGCATCGATCCTGCTGCTGTTCAAACCTGTCTCATCCCCGGAGCAGATGGGCGTGGACTTCAGCCTGGGGACGAACATGCTCACGATCGGGCCTTTCGCGGAGTTGTACGGGAAGAACCCCGACGCCTATTTTGCACATACCGTGCGTAACCTGACTGCCTTCCAGTTCGGCTTTCTTGGCGCTTATATCTACTTCATCGGTGCTGTGGTGCGCGCCTATTTTACGCTCGACCTGACTTCGCACACGTTCGTCGACGGCGCCATTCGCATGATCGTGGCAAGCATACTGGCACTGGTACTCTCGTTCGCCTTCCATATCCTGCTTCCGGATGATCATGAATTCCCCGCTGCGGCGGCCACTGCGAACGGCAGTTCTGCCGAGCCATCTCCCGCCGGGTCCTCCCTGGCCAATGAATCTTCGGTGATCGGCGAAGCCGCCAGTACCGAACCGGGCGAGCGCTCCCACCCGGCCGAACTGAGCCTGTTGCCCGTCATTGCCTTCTTCTTCGGCTTCTACCCGAAACGTGCATCGCTCGCCATCGAACGCGTGGCCATCAGCGCCATGCGCAACCTCATTCCCGGCGACACCTATCGCGCGCTGCCGCTTTCCATGCTTGCTGGCATGAGCTATTCGCACGAGCTGCGGCTCGAACGGGAAGGCTATGACAACCTTGAAAACCTCAGCAGTGCCGACGCGGTAGACCTGGCGGTACGCACCTGCTTCAGCTATTGCCAGCTGCAGCAGTGGATAGGCCAGGCCTGGCTGGCCGCGCGCCTGCGGGAAGATTATCCGGATTTCGTACGTCGCACGGGAATCGGCAGCAGCGACGAACTCCGGCGCTTCCTGTGCTGCGGCGATTCGCCCGGAGACGGAATCGAACAGTTGGTGGCGGCACTATCGGCAGATTCCGCGGGCAATGCATCCTGGAAAACCCGGCTCAGCGTCCTGAGGCTGCTGCTGATCGAGGAAAACACGCCTTCGGGCAAATATTTGTGCGACGCCGGTCCGGAAAAGGCCAGGGAGCCCCATCCCTGACTGGAACGAACCCGCCGGGATTTGACATTGCCTGCCTCGGCCTGCCTCAGATCACGAACAGATCGATGAAGCGGCTGACCGGCATGGCTTCCAGTCTGGACCGGTCGCCGCAGATATCCATGATCGCCTTTTGCCGCGCTTCCGGAAAGCGGGCGGCCAGGCTCGCCCTGAATTTCTCTTCCAGCAGCGGGATGCCTTCCTTGCGCCGCAACCTGTGCCCGAGGGGATATTCCACCGCCACCTCCTTCAGCCTGCTGCCATCTCCAAATTCCACAGTGACGCCATTGGCGATCGAGCGTTTGTCCGGATCGTGATAATCACGGGTGAATTGCGGTTCTTCGATACAGGTCATTTTTTCGCGCAGTACATCGATACGCGGATCGGCCGCAACAGCATCCTCATAGTCTGCAGCCGTCAGCCGGCCGAAAATGAGCGCAACCGCAACGATGTACTGCATACAGTGATCGCGGTCGGCAGGACCGTGCAGCGGACCTTTCTTGTCGATGATGCGGATTGCAGCCTCGTGGGTGCGAATAGTGATTTTCGCGATATCACCGATACGATCCTTCAACCGCGGATGCAGCTGCATCGCGCACTCCGCCGCCGTCTGGGCATGAAATTCGGCAGGAAAGGCAATCTTGAATAGTATGTTCTCCATCACATACGAACCCCATTGCCTGATGGGTCTTTGAAACCTGAACGGCCGCCCCCCGAACAGCGCGTCGTAAAATCCCCACGTCTCGGCGGTGAGGGCGGAGGGATAACCGGCCTCTCCCTTCAGGGTGACAAGCGCAAGCCATACGGCGCGGCTGGTGGCGTCACCTGCCGCCCAGGACTTCCGAGACCCCGTATTGGGCGCATGGCGGTACGTACGCAATGCCTGCCCGTCCACCCAGGCCTGCGACAGCGCATCGACGACCTGGTCGCGGCTCCCGCCAAGCAGGTGCGTAACGACGGCAACGGTCGCGACCTTGACCAGCACCACATGGTCCAGCCCAACTTTGTTGAAACTGTTTTCCAGCGCCAGGCACCCCTGGATCTCATGGGCCTTGATCATCGCAGCCAGAACGTCTCGCATGTCGAGCAAGTTTTCCCTCCCTTTCCCGCGCGACAGCCAGTCCGCCACAGCCAGTATGCCCCCCAGGTTATCCGATGGATGCCCCCACTCGGCAGCCAGCCAGGTATCGTTGAAATCGAGCCAGCGAATCGTGGTACCGATATGGAACGCCGCCTGCACGGGGTCGAGCTGGAATTGCGTGCCGGGAACCCTTGCGCCGTCCGGCACGATGGTGCCCGGGACAATGGGGCCCAGGAGCCGGGTGCAGGCCGGGAAGGCAAGCGCCTCCATTGCGCAGCCGAGGGAATCCATCAGGCAATGGCGTGCGGTCTCGTAAGCCAGATCACTGCCAATATTGCATTCGACGACATAATCGGCGATATCCACCAGAACCTGATCGGGTTGAGGACGAAGGTTAGAGAAATCCATTCTGCCAGGCATGACTATGAATACGGGTTATCCATGCGCCCGCCTCTGCCGATGAGCTTCATGAACCCCCGAAGGAAGCGCACAAGCCTGTCCCTTCATTCCGGTAGCCCTGCGCTTCTCAGGCCGTTCGTTAAAGTTGCGAGATTCTCCGGCCGGTGGATCGGTAACCAGTCCGTGAGGCCGGAGAGACGCAGCTCAGGGGCGAGCTGACGCAAATGATCCATGGTGCGCTGCGCTTCCTCCGGCCGTCCGGCAAGCGCATGGCATGCCGCGATGATCGCCACCACCATCAGAAAGCTTGGCAGATCCCGGGATGCCTTCTCTGCCCATGACGACGCGGTATCGAAGCGCCCTGCGAAGAGATGCGCAACCGCCATTCCGGCCTGCATTCTGTACAACTCCGGGTCGAGGGGGCTCAGACTCATGGCGTGCGTGAAGTGCTCGATAGCTTCATCTGTTTCGCCATACCAGACTCGCAGGAATCCGCCGAGGAACCAGGCCGCCGCAAGGTTCGGGTTGAGCACGAGCGCTCTGTCCAGCAATGCGATGCCGCAATTGAGATCGCCCGCGAGATGACCGAGCGCATGGCCGCTTCTGGTCAGCGCAACCGCATCGCCGTTGTCCAGTTCCACCGCGCGGCGAGCCAGCCGGACTCCCTCGGCAATTTCCCGGGGACGGTCGGTCATCCAGCCATTGACCTTGCGCCAGCAATGACACCAGGCTGCCATCGCGTAGGCCGATGCGAAATGAGGATCGACTTCCATCGCCTTATGAAAAAACAGCAGCGCTTCGTGCACGCTCTCGCGGGTGCCGCGGTGCAACCTGGCCATCCCGCGCAGATAGCAATCATAGGCATCCAGGCTTTCGGTCGGCTTGTGCCGGGCGCGTTCGGTCTCCGCCCGTTCGAGCTGCGGCGTGATCGCCCCGACCACGCTCTCGGTGATCTGGTCCTGAAACTCGAACATGTCTCCTAGGACACCCTCGAAGCGTCCCGCCCATTGATGCGCTCCCGTCACGGCATCGATCAGTTGGCACGTAATGCGCACGCGATTTTCCGCCCTGCGCAAACTACCCTCGAGGACGTAGCGAACACCCAGTTCGCGACTGATCTGCTTCACGTCCACCACGCGGCCCTTGTAGGTAAAGCTCGAATTGCGCGCCACCACGAACAGCCATCGGTGCCGCGACAACGCCACGATGATATCCTCCACCACCCCATCGGCCAGGTAGTCCTGCTCCTGATCCCCGCTCAAGTTCACGAATGGCAGGACGGCGATGGAGGGCTTGGCGGGAAAGACCGGTACGAAAAGCGTTTCAACGGACCTGGCCGGCTTGCCGCCATCGGAGGGACTGAAGCCATCCAGTGACGCGTCTTTCCTGACGTCGGCAACGAACCGGAATCCCTTGCGGGCAATCGTTCGAATCACGCGCTGTTGCTGGCCGCTGTCGCCGACCGCCTTCCGCGCCGCGTTGATGTGGCTGGCCAAGGTGGATTCCGAGACGATCCGGCCGGCCCACACTGCATCGAGCAGATCGTCCCTGCTGACGACACGCCCGCTGTTCTCCACCAGGTAAACCAGCAAATCAAAGACTTGAGGCGTGGTCGCAACCGCCACCGACCCTCTGGAAAACTCCCGCCGGTCCGGGTCGAGTATGCAATCCTCAAAGATGAACGGCATTCGGGGCTCCCTGTGGGTGCACGCTCGCCGGCCACTTGGCCGGCACGGCCGCAGGTTTCCGCTACGATCGCGTCTGTCAACGAACGACTGATGAGCGTAGCGGGAAGCCTGCTTCTGGATAGATATCCAAGCCAAACCCAACGGAAATGCAAGATATCGACAAAGTATCCCGCTCGGCGTCCAAGCATACTCCATACACCGATCGCAATAAAGATGATCAATATCGAGACAGGATCAGAACATGAAAGCAGTCATTATCGGAGGCAGCGGCCTTATCGGATCGAGTCTGGCGCACAGGCTTCGCCATGGTGGTCTTGAAATCGTAGCGGCATCGCCCAGCACAGGCGTCAACACCCTCACCAGGGAGGGGCTGGCCGAAGCGCTGGACGGCGCACAGGTTGTCGTCGATGCGGCAAACTCCCCTTCGTTCGAGGATCATGCCGTACTGGAATTCTTCGAAACATCCTGCCGGAACCTTCTTGCCGCCGAGGCCGCCGCCTGCGTGAAACATCATGTCGCGCTCTCCGTCGTCGGCGCCGACCGCCTTCCGGAAAGCGGCTACCTTCGCGCAAAGGTCGCCCAGGAAAACCTGATCAAGGCTGCCGGAATTCCTTATACCATCCTGCGCTCGACACAGTTTTTCGAGTTCATCGACCGCATTGTCGAATCGGGCATGGACGGTGACACCGTTCGCCTGTCGCCTGCTCTCATACAGCCCGTCGCAGCAGATGATGTCGTCGAGGCACTGGCGGATGTTACGGTCGGACCACCGGTCAATGGCACCATCGAGGTGGCGGGTGGTGACCGGTTTCCGCTCGATGAACTTGCGCGACTGTTCCTCGCCTCGCGCCAGGACAAGCGCCCGGTGATTGCGGATGTCCACGCTCCCTACTTCGGTGCCGAGCTGAATGACCGATCCCTGGTCGCCGGCGAGCATGCGCGCATTGGCTCGATACTTTTCGCTGACTGGCTCAATCGCTTATCGGCGTAAGGATGAATCTGCGGTTTCAAAGGGTTCGCCAGCCCGAATTTCTGGTGCTGCGGCGATTCGATCGGGCAGGCAAGCCGACCGGACAGCACTTGAGGACTCACCCAGGGCTCTGCCCACATCGAGGACCCCGTCATGACACAACGCATCGATTACCAGAAGCATTCCCCCGAGCTGTTCCGGAAGTTCGTCGATTTCAGCCTTGCCCTCAGGCAATCTGCAATCGAAGAGCCCATCCGCGATCTCGTGGATATCAGGGCATCGCAAATCAACGGTTGCGCGTTCTGCCTGGACATGCACGTAAAGGAAGGCACGATACATGGTGAGCGTCCGCTCAGATTGCATCATCTCGCCACCTGGCGCGAATCGAACCTGTTCAGTCCGCGTGAACGCGCTGCCCTGGCGTGGACCGAAACCCTGACCCACATTCACGCCCATGGCGTGCCCGATGACGTCTATGAGCAGGTTCGCACACAACTGTCCGAAAAGGAGTTGTCCGACCTGACTTTCCTGGTGATGGCGATCAACGCCTGGAACCGCGTCAGCTTGGGCTTCCAGGTTACCCCCGGCACATACGACAAAGCATTTGGCTTGGATAAATCCTGCCTGTCCTGAGCAGGCAGCATCACAACCCGGGACCTTTGCGGTCCCACGACAATGAGGACTCCGCCATGATCAATTTCAGAACGTTCGCCGTGCTGCTGCTACTGGCAGCCCATACCGCCTACGCACAGGAGGCGCCCCCGCAGGCCATCGTAACGCCCCTGATGACCCAGGCACTTGCGGACCATCCAGGGAAGGAAGTATCGATCATCACGGTCGAGTACCCCCCCGGCTCAGTGGACCCGGTGCATCGCCACGACGCGCATGGCTTCATCTATGTGCTGGAGGGTTCGATCGTAATGGGCGTGCGCGGCGGTAAATCCGTCACCCTGGGACCCGGCCAGACCTTTTATGAAGGCCCGGATGATGTACATACGGTTGGACGCAACGCCAGCGCCACCAAGCCTGCCAGGTTTCTGGTTTTCTTTCTGAGGGATATCGGCAAGCCTATCCTTACACCGGTGGACTGACACGAAACCCCAACCAGAATCGCGGTCACCGCGTTCGACTCATCAGGCCCCGTCAGTACGACAGGGCCTTTTTTGGAGAGTGCAGGAATGCCGGTAGACAATGCCTCAGCCAAGGCAGGCAGATCGAAAAATGAAATGAAATTCCGATGCCGGTACTCATGCACTGTACCCGGCCAGAACGGATAAAGTAACCGGCTCCATATTAGCCTTGCGGGATGCACCTTATAGTCCGTAACAGATAATCTCCATGTCGCGGTGCACACGGATCGCTAGCGCCTGCCCAGGTTGAACAGCATCTCCATTGATGACCCGCGATGATTCAGACCGCATGTGCCTGGGACTGTAGCAGTTCACGGAAGAAAAGCTGTGCCCGGAATTCAGCCAGCCCTGATTGGTATGACGGTCATGGGGCGTCTCAGGTTCATCGTGAAAAGGCATCCTGTCGGTAATAAAAAAGAGGGAGAAGAGCGGCCATTTATTCTTCCTAGCACGAGGATGAACTCGGGTATGCTATAACAGCACTGTAATTTCCCACCCCATGGGTTATTGCTTTCCATCTACAGGAGGAAGTCGAAATGAGTCAA
>CAZYYR010000043.1:0-14306 GCA_964651465.1 uncultured Nitrosospira sp. | reverse complement strand
TTTCGCGCGTTGCCATCGAGATGGGCTTGATCCGTGCACATCATCATTTGTTTGGCGTCATTTTCTGCTTTGCCTTGCTACCGGGACCACTGGGTGCAGTACTCTACCGCCAGGCCGAATTGTTGAATGAGCGCTGGGGCGGACGTCCCGACGCATTCGGAAAGTTTGCAGTAAAAGCCTTCGAAATCATCGACTGGTTCCCGGCCCGGGCGACTGCCATGAGCTTCGCCATCGCCGGGAATTTCGAAGATGCCATGTATTGCTGGCGTGCGCAGGCCGGGTCGTGGGCAGACCGTAACCAGGGCATCATTCTCGCCAGCGGCGCGGGTGCTCTCGGGGTTTGCCTGGGAGATTCCCTGCGCGAGGCCGGCAGCAGGTACTATCGTCCGGAACTGGGAGTGGGTGAAGAGGCCGACCTCGGTTTTCTGCAAAGTGCGATCGGATTGATCTGGCGCGGTCTGATGGTATGGCTGTTACTGCTTTTGCTCCTGGAAATGGCGGGCTGGGTCGCTTAAGAATTGCTGGGTTTGAATTTTCCAATCCGCCAGATTTGCTCTTGACATCTTTCATATGCAAGAACACCTACTGATCGCCAATGCGGGTCGGCATCCCATCGGCCTGCTGCCAGGTTTCGCCAATCGCCATGGCCTGATAACCGGAGCTACGGGTACGGGGAAAACCGTCACATTGCAGGTGCTGGCCGAGCGCTTTTCATCGATAGGCGTGCCCGTGTTCATGGCCGATGTCAAGGGCGACCTTTCGGGACTTGCGGCAGCAGGGAGCCCCTCTCCCAAAATGAGCGTGCGGCTGGCGCAGCTCGAGCTGGAGGAACCGCACTGGGGTGCGTGTCCCGTAACATTCTGGGATATCTACGGAAAATCCGGCCATCCGGTGCGGGCGACCATCTCGGACATGGGTCCCTTATTGCTTGGCCGGCTTTTCAATCTGAACGATACGCAGCAGGGTGTGCTGACCCTGGTTTTCAAGGTCGCCGATGACAACGGGCTGTTGCTGCTCGATATGAAGGATCTTCGGGCAATGCTGCAGTTCGTCGGGGATAACGCGAAGGATTTTACCGTACGCTATGGAAATGTTTCAGCTGCGTCGATCGGCGCCATCCAGCGCGCATTGCTGGAAATCGAGCATCAGGGGGGAAACGACTTTTTTGGCGAAGTGATGCTCGATATCAACGACCTCATGCGAACCGATCATCTGGGCCGCGGGATGGTCAGTATCCTTGCTGCTGACCGTTTGATGCATGCCCCCAAACTGTACTCGACTTTCCTGCTATGGATATTGTCGGAGTTGTTTGAACACCTTCCGGAGGTGGGCGATCCCGAGAAACCGAAGCTGGTATTCTTCTTTGATGAGGCTCATCTTTTGTTCAACGATGCGCCCCGCCCGTTGCTCGAAAAGATAGAACAGGTGGTGCGATTGATACGCTCGAAAGGGGTAGGCGTATATTTCGTAACGCAGAATCCACGGGACGTGTCCGAGAGCGTGCTCGGACAGCTCGGAAACCGGATCCAGCATGCTTTGCGGGCATTCACGCCACGCGACCAGAAGGCGGTCAGGGCGGCAGCCCAGACCATGCGTGCCAATCCCGATCTCGATACGGAAAGGGTCATCGGTGAACTGGCGGTCGGGGAAGCGCTCGTTTCGCTGCTGGACGAGAAGGGCCGTCCAGCCATGGTTGAGCGTGCGTTCATCCTTCCTCCCGCGTCCAGGATTGGCCCGCTCGCTGCCGAGGAGCGTGCGGCTATCGTGAAGTCGTCGGTCCTTTTCGGTCGGTACGAAAAGACGGTGGATCGCGAGTCGGCGTACGAGATCATCGCACGCCGCACCGAGAGCAAGCAGAACGAAGAGGAGCAGCCCGTATCCCCGTCTAAACGGATGCCGGAGGAAAACCCCGAAGGCGGCGTCATGGATATGCTGGAGGGCATGCTGTTTGGCAAGAGCGGTCCGCGCGGGGGCCATCGGCCCGGTGTCCTCGATGCGGCCGCAAAAAGCGCGGCCCGCTCCATCGGTTCACGGGTCGGCAGGGAAATCTTTCGAGGGGTGCTGGGCGGAATATTTGGCGGCAGCAAGCGTTGACGCCCGACAGCGTCGTCGCCTTTCGCGCATTCCATCCCGCAAAGCCGCCGTCGCGCCAGCGGAGATTTGTTCAGCGCTTCCCTGGGATCAGCACGGCATGGGCGGCCGCTGCTCCGCCCCGACAGTGATTCTGCGAACATTCCTGTCAGGCAATTGTCTCAACTGTCAGACTCGAGCGTAAGGGAGCGTGGCGATGCACTTGATCATGTTGATTCCGCTGGTCGTCCTGTTCGCGGGTTGCACGACTACAGGTCAGAGCCAGCGTCCGGAAGGGCCTCTGCCGCCTTCTGCACGACCGGTCTATAACCTCAGCGGTTATTCCCCTGCTTTCAAGGACGGTTATGTCGACGGCTGTGAAACTGCAAAGAAAACCCGTTATGCCCAGAAGGACCCGGGCCGATTCTCCACCGACGGCCAGTACCGGCTGGGCTGGAATGACGGGTTCAGCCTGTGCAGCAGAAAATAGCGTTGGGAAGACAGCCAGTGAGAAAGGCCTGCCGGTTTTTGGCGTCCGCAAAAATGCTACCCGTTGTTTCATTATGATCCCACCGGCTGATACGTTTCATATTGCCGGGATATAATGGCAGTTTTGCAGCTTTTCATGACACGCTTATTTTTCTTGTTGCTGGGCCTGCTCGTACTGCCTTTTCCGTTATTTTCGTTCGCTCAGCAGCCGCAATTCCGTATTCCACCGCCGGCCCTGTCCGTGGCTGCAAGATCCTATATCCTGACCGACGTTCAAAGTGGGCAGACGCTGGTCGGCCGTAATGCATACGAGCGTGTCGAGCCTGCATCCCTGACCAAGCTGATGACCGCATACGTCGTGTTTTCCGCGCTTTACCAAAAACGGATAACCTTGACACAGACTGTGCAGGTATCGGAACATGCATGGCGCGCGCCGGGGTCCCGAATGTTTGTCGAACCCAATAAGCCGGTAACCGTAGACGAATTGCTGCGGGGCATGATCGTACAGTCCGGTAATGACGCAAGCATCGCACTGGCAGAAGCTATCGCCGGCTCGGAAAATGCTTTCGTGCAAATAATGAACAACGAAGCCAAGCGGATGGGTATGAAGAATACTCGTTTTGCCAACTCGACCGGGTTGCCTCATCCGGATCACTATAGCACCGCTTACGATCTTGCCTTGCTGGCAACGTTCATGATCCGGGACTTTCCGGAATATTACCCCCTTTATTCTCTTCGGGAATATACATACAACAAGATCACTCAACCCAATCGCAATCGCCTGCTGTGGCTGGATCCGAACGTGGACGGCCTTAAGACGGGGCATACGGAAACAGCCGGGTATTGCCTGCTCACATCCGCCAAACGCGGGGACCGCCGGCTGGTTTCCGTCGTAATGGGCACCGCTTCCGATAGTGCGCGCACCATGGAAAGCCAGCGTCTTCTGAACCACGGTTTTCAATACTTCGATACTGTGCGGCTCTATCCCAAGGAGCAGGAAGTCATTGCCATCCAGCTATGGAAAGGTTCACAGGACAAACTCAGAACAGGATTCGGGCAGGACGTCTATTTTTCTGTCCCGCGGCACAAGGCCGGTAAGATCAAGGCAAGAATGGAATACAAGCAGCCTTTGATGGCACCCGTGCACGCGGGCCAGAAGGTGGGGATCGTGAAATTTTCGCTGGATGGCAAATCAGTCGGTGAGCGCCCGCTGGTAGCGCTGGAGAGCGTGAGCGTCGCAAATATATTCGGGCGCGCATGGGATAGCGTAAGATTGCTGTTCAATTAGTACATGGTTGCATGATTTTCTGAACAAGGCTGGTCATGATTTATCTGAACGGTGATTTCCTGCCCATTGAGGAGGCACGGATTCCGGTCCTGGACCGGGGGTTCATTTTTGGAGATGGGGTATATGAAGTCATCCCCGTCTATTCGCGCAGGCCTTTTCGTCTGGCCGAGCACCTGCGCCGCCTGCAACACAGCCTTGACGGAATCCGGCTTGCCAATCCAAATTCGGATGCGGGGTGGACCCATCTGATCGAGCAGATCATCGCCCGTAACGAAGGCGAGGATCAGTATCTCTACCTGCATGTCACGCGCGGGGTTGCCAGGCGGGATCATGCCTTTCCAAAGGAAGCCCGGCCAACTGTGTTCATCATGAGCAATCCCTTGCTGGTGCCGCCGGAGGCATTGCTCTCCACCGGTGTGGGTGCCATCACAGCCAATGATCTCCGATGGATGCGTTGCGACATCAAGGCAATTTCGCTGCTGCCCAATGTTTTGCTGCGCCAGATGGCGCTCGACGCGGGTGCGGTGGAGACGATACTGCTGCGGGATGGTTTCATGACCGAGGGTGCAGCCAGCAATATCTTCCTGGTGATGAACGGGACCCTGCTGGCACCGCCGAAAAACCATCTCATGCTGCCCGGTATTACGTATGATGTCGTGCTCGAACTGGCTGCTGCCGAAAAAATTCCACATGAAGTGAGAGAAATTTTCGAGCACGAGGTGCGATCCGCTCAGGAAATTCTGCTTACCTCTTCAACCAAGGAAATCATGCCCGTTACACTGCTCGATGACAAACCGGTAGGAACAGGCAAGCCGGGTCCGATGTTCGCGCAGTTGTACCGACATTACCAGCGCTACAAGCAGACGACCATGCGGGGCAACGTGCAAAACTGATGGCAGCGGAATCCGTAAGCCCGTCCGATCCACCGACGCTCATCGAGTACCCCTGTGATTTTCCGATCAAGATCATGGGGCGTGTCGTATCGCCGCCGGATTCCCTGCCTAGCGCTGCTTCCCTGGAATACCGCCGCCAGGATTTCACGCAGGCCGTGCTGGGTATCGTGAAAATGCATGCCCATGATTTCGACGAAAAAACCCTGGAAGCCAGGATCAGCAGCAAAAATACCTACCTGAGCCTTACCTGTACGATTCGCGCCGTTTCCCGGGAACAGCTGGATGCACTCTATCGGGATTTGTGCGACCATCCGGCCGTCGTCATGGTGCTTTGACGAAATCCGGCGTTCGGACCGGACCGGGGTTTTCTGCCATGTCGCTCACCTGTATTGAAGCAGTTTCCCGAGATATCAGGATCCGTTATGCGGATCTGATGGATTATCTATCCACCTGGCAGGCCATGAAGGATTTTACGGCCTGCCGCACCGAAGATACGCCCGATGAAATCTGGTTGCTGCAGCACCCGCCGGTCTATACGCAGGGCATCGCCTGCAAGCCTGAGCATCTGTTGACTAACGCGGGAATCATCGTGATCAGGACAGACCGTGGGGGTCAAATCACCTATCACGGCCCCGGCCAGATCGTTGCTTATCTGTTGCTGGATATGCGCCGGCTCAAGCTGGGCGTGCGTGAACTCGTCCGAAAAATGGAGGGCGCCGTGATAGACTTGCTGCAGGACTACGGCATCGATGCGCAGGGCAGCGAGACGGCCCCGGGCGTCTACGTGAATGGCGCCAAGATCGCGGCACTTGGACTGAAAATAAGGAATGGCCGTTGCTATCATGGGCTGGCGCTCAACGTAGACATGGATCTGCGTCCTTTCGCCGCAATCAATCCGTGCGGCTATGCGGGGCTGCGGGTGACCCAAACCCGGGAGCTGGGAATCACCGACGGACTGGGTGTGCTCGGCGAAAGGCTGGCGGACAAATTGCAGGTCAGTCTGGGGTATGCCTAGGATTCGGGCCGATAGATTCCTCAACAGGTATAAAAAACCTGCATTTTTCGGAGCCATTGTGCCCGAAATCGACTGCGGGCATATTGTTTTCCGGGGCTTCGGCAGTTATCCCTGCTATGACTACCCATATTTTATCGATATCGAGAACCATACTTCATGACAGCTGAAATTCGCCAGAAAGGGATCGCCAAGACCACGCGTAATCCCATCAAAATTGTGCCGCAGTCCCCCGCAGAGATATTACGCAAACCCTCCTGGATCCGGGTACGCTCATCCAATAGCCAGCAGTTCCATGAAGTCAAGCGCATCCTGCGGGAGCAGAAACTGCACACCGTGTGCGAAGAGGCTTCCTGCCCCAATATCGGCGAGTGTTTCGGCAAGGGGACGGCGACGTTCATGATACTGGGCGACCTTTGCACACGGCGATGCCCGTTCTGCGATGTGGCACACGGGAAACCGCTGGCGCCGGATCCGCGCGAGCCTCTCCATCTGGCGCAGTCCATCGCTGCCATGAAGCTGAGGTATGTCGTGATTACCAGCGTCGACCGCGATGACCTGCGTGATGGCGGTGCCCAGCATTTTGTCGATTGCATTCGCGAGGTTCGAGCCCACTCACCCCACACTAAAATAGAAATTCTTGTGCCGGATTTCCGAGGGAGGCTGGAAGTCGCCCTGGAGAAGTTGTATGGTTGTCCACCAGACGTGCTGAATCACAACCTGGAAACGGTCCCGCGCCTCTACCGGCAGTGCCGTCCAGGGGCTGATTATGCGCACTCGCTCAGATTGCTGAAAGATTTCAAGGCACGTTTCCCCGATATCCCTACCAAATCCGGCTTGATGCTGGGTCTGGGTGAATCCGACGAGGAGATTCTTGAAGTCATGCGCGACCTGCGCAGGCATGATGTCGAGATGCTGACGATCGGGCAGTACCTGCAGCCCAGCGTTGGGCATCTGCCGGTACTTCGTTATGTGACGCCCGATGGGTTCCGGGAATTCGAGCGGGCAGCGATCGAAATGGGTTTCAGTAATGCCGCGTGCGGCCCCATGGTCCGCTCCAGCTACCATGCGGATCAGCAGGCGCACGAAGCAGGTATAGCATAAGCTGCGCAGTGACCGGTTCAGGCAGGTCCAAACCGCGGGAGGGGGGAGGTCGTCCGCCATAGAAGATGTCGACAGGAGGTATGCCATATGCGTTCCGTCATCGCTTTTTCCATGTGGTTGCTTGTCTCCACGCCTGTGCTGGCCGGCGGACTCGATAATGTGTCCGCGGAAGAGGCGACCAGGGGGGTGAAGCAGGCGCTCGTCCAGAGTGCAGAGACAGCGGTGGAGAAACTGGGAGTGGCGAACGGCTTTCTGGATAATCCGAAAGTCAAGATTCTGTTGCCTGGTTCCCTGCAGAAGGCGGAAGGGGTCATGCGGACGCTGGGAGGAGCAAAGTATGCCGACGGTCTGATCGTTGCCATGAACCGGGCAGCGGAAGCAGCTGCGGCCGACATCGGCCCGGTGCTGCGGGACGCAGTGGAAACCCTGTCGATTGAAGATCCCTATGAGCTGTTGGTCAACGGGGACGATGCAGCGATCCGATACTTCAGCGATGCAAACCGTGAGACACTATCTCAGGCGTTCCTGCCCATCGTGAAGAACGCCACCGACGAGACCGGCCTCCTGAAGAAATATAACGATTTTGCCGGCAAGGCGGCAAAATTCGGGCTGGTGGCTGAAAAGCATGCGCATATCGAAAACTATGTCACGCAAAAAATGCTGGATGGACTCTATCTGATCATGGCCGAGGAGGAGCGCGCCATCCGGCGCGATCCCGCAAGCCAGGCCAATCCGCTATTGAGGAATGTGTTTGGCTCGCTCAAGCAGGGCCAATGAAATACCCTTTCCATATGGGGAAGCCGGAATCGATGTGCTGCCCGGCCGGTCCATTCGGATCAGGCATGGCACGATTTCGATATCTGAAAAAGAGTGGCACGGTTGCCATCGTCGCGCTCAATGTTTGGTTACAGCCACGGGCGGAGCGACATTGACGAACTTGCTCAATACCTCTTCAAGCTTTCCCTGGTAAAGATTCCACTGGGGGTTTTTCCGATAGTCGTCGGCAAGTTCCAGTACCGCCTTGTTGAATGTCTCGTCACCCGGTGTAACGGATAGCGTAACCGATCCGCGTGTCGCGAACTCCTGATCCCAGCGCGCACGAACGTGCGCCCAGAATTCGGATGTGCCCTTCCAGTACGCGCGCGCGGGCTCAAAGTCGTATCCGTCGATGCGGCGGTAGTCGTTGAAGCCGAACTCCCGTACCAGAACCTTATCCTTGCCATCCTTCCCGCGTATCACTTTGGTATTGTCCTGCTCATGCGCCCAGCCCGCGGGGAGGATCGTATGCCGGTTTTCCGCATTGATCAGCTGGTAGTCGCTGCGTTTGGTATATTCGCGCCGGGGCAGCGGGCGCCAGCTGCGCTCCGAGGTCCAGGTCGAGACCCCGTATCGATGGTTCCATGTGCCGCTTCCCGAATAACGCGGCGCATCGTTGACCTCATAGACCAGCTGGGTCCATGTGCCCGGTATCGAGGCAGGGTCGCGCTTGCGCTGCTCGAAGCGCTGGTTTCCCACATACACCCAGTTTTCCGGCGACTCATATACCCAGTCCTGGCGCCAATGCTTGGTGACGGCACCGCCACCCATTACCAGTATATGCTGCAGGGAAATTTTCCGGCCGGAATCCTCCACCAGCAGGACGTACTCGAATCCCATGCTGCGCTTCGGATCCTTGCGCTGGTAGTCCGGCGCCAGCACGGCGGTCTCATCGAATTTGAATTGCACTTCGTATCCGCCCAGCATCGCGAGAATTGCCCGCCGGTCGCAGTCGAAGGATGCTTCGTCGGCAGCGCAGCCGGCAACCGGCTGTTCGACAGTCGGATAATCCGATGAGGCGGAACGTTGCGGCGCAGCGGGCTTTGCCAAGAGAGAATTGCCGGCACACGCTGACAGCAGCGGCGTTATCAATATGCAGGCTGCCATTGTCAATGAACACTTCATGAATGCCTCCTTTTCCATTCCTGGCAACCTGGGGACGTTACCCTCGAATTGCCTCATTCGATCGATTATAGAGACAGGCGGTCGGCTTGAGAATGCGACAAATTGACGCACCATACGTGAAGGAGGAGAAAGAGGGCCGCAGTCAGGAAGACAGCCCCCTCATTTATGGATTCCGCCTAGGCCTTGCCATTCCACGCTTGTGTGCCCATGTCATCGCGGGTATCTTTACCCGTCGGCTGGCAGTTTATCGGAGAGCCAGTCTATCAGGTTCCCGATCAGTCTATTGCTTGCCTCCGTCAGGGCGTGCACCGCGCCGGCCGCGTCGGCGCTGGATGCGGCCTGCTCGACCCTGAAACTGCGCTGGGCGACGAGAGAACGGGCGCCACGATCGATCAGGCTGGCGCGCAACCCGATCACTCCGCGGCTTTCACCAGCGGTGTCGAACACCTGCGTGAATTCTTCAAGTTCCAATCGCAGCATATAGTCCGCCCGCACATGATCGGCGGGGCTGAGTACGCCTCCGCTGCTGCTTCCGGCAATACGGCTGCGGATCTGCTGGGTGAGCAGCGTCGCCGGGGCGGCGGCCCAGCGGCTGCTGGCATATGCATGGGATTGAGCGAGATCCTGGTATGCGAGGCGGTATTGAATACCCGTGTTATCCAGCCAGGCGGGTGCTGCAGCGTCCGCCACCATCAGGCTTGCTTCCAGCCTGGGCTTGCCGGATGCAACGGCCACATTTTCCGCATCATCCGCCGCAAGGCGATACATCCCGAAATCGTATACTGCCATGGACGGCTGTGTCCGGAATACGACACATCCCGAAACGGCAATTGCCAATGCGAGCGCCAGATACGATTTCATCTTGTTCTTTCTCCGGGTGGTGCAAACCCTTTCTCCCCTGGACCGGGCGAAGGAGGTGATCTTCCAAACAGCAGGCTCCGGGGCTGTTCTTCCAGTTGCTGGAGAAACCGGTCCACACTGCGGGAATTCCGTTTGATGCCCTCTGTCACCTCACGCAGCGCATGCATGGTGTCTGCAAGTTCTCCCGTCGTTTGGGAAAGATTTTCCATGGTTCCCCCCTGCCGATTGAGTTTTGCCGTGATTTCGCCGAGATCGATCATGAGCTGGTCCGTGTGCTTCAGTACCGAGCTTGCGTCCTCAGCAAGGCCGGGCAATGTCCTGAGCCCTGGTTCAAGTTGACCGATGACGGCGCGCAACTGCTCCGTAACCTCTTCGGTATTCTTCAGTATGTGCGCGAATCGGGCCCGGTTCTCGTCTTCGAGAAGAAGATTCAGCCGTTCAACCAGTACGTTGGCACTGCTGAGAAAGCGCTGCCCGGAACTGGTGATGCTGTCCAGGGCGGAAGGACGCAGCGGGATTCTTGCCAGTTCATCCGAGTCGGTTTCCAATCTCTCCGCTTTGCCGCCTTCATCATTCAGCTGCACGTATGCAAGCCCCGTCAATCCCTGATAACCAAGCTGAGCGTACGCGTTATCCGTCAACGGCAGGTTACGATCCACCGCAATGCGGATGAGAATGGTATGGGAATCCTGCGGGTCCAGGCGGATGTCCTCCACTTTCCCTACAGTAACGCCACGGTAGCGTACGGTTGCCTGGGGATTGAGTCCTGTGACCGGGACTTCGGATACCAGTATGTATTTGTCGCGCGTCATCGTGCCACCTCCGAACCACATGGCGACAGCCGCCAGGGCTGCGCTCAGGACGATGACGAATACCCCCGCCATCAGGGCATGGGCACGGTTTTCCATGACTAATCCTTATAACGCAACGCGATTATTTTCCAGTATCTTCCTGCCGCGCTCGCCACAGAAAAAATTCCTGATAAACGGATGATCCGTGTTGAGAACCTCCCCCAGGGTTCCCAACCCCACTATGCGCTGCTGAGCCAGCGCCGCGATACGATCCGAAAGGGCCACGAGCGTGTCGAGATCGTGCGTTGCCATCACGATCGTGAGCATCATTTCACTGCGCATGGTCTGGATCAGCCTTACGAATGCTTCACTCAGTTCGGGATCCAGTCCGGCGGTCGGTTCGTCGAGGAACAGCAATTCCGGGTCCAGCGCCATTGCACGTGCCAGCGCAATCCGCTTGATCATGCCGCCGGAAAGTTCGGCCGGCATCTTGGTCGCGTGCCTGGCCTCGATCTCCACCATGTCGAGTTTGAGCATGACCAGATCGCGTATGATATCCTCATCGAGCGTTCGCAACTCGCGCATGGGCAGGGCTATATTGTCATAGACCGATAGCGCACTGAATAATGCCCCTTTCTGGAATAATACTCCGCAGCGATTACGCATGTGCTGGAGTTTCTCGCGACTTCTTCCATGCAATGGTTCTCCGAATACCCGGACCGTGCCTTGCGCCGGCGCCTCCAGACCCAGCATCTGCCGCATCAGGGCGGTCTTTCCGCTACCCGAGCCACCCACAAGGGTGAGGACTTCGCCCGGATGCACGCAGAGATTGATGTCCTCGTGCACGACGTGGCTGCCAAAGCGGGTATACAACCCTTTCACCTCGATCATGCACTTTTCGTTCGCCATCGGATGCGCCTTACCTGAGGCCCACATCGGAAAAGATGACCGCAAAGATCGCATCGATGATGATGACGACCGTAATCGAGGTAACGACCGAATTCGTGGTGCCCTGGCCAAGACTTTCCGTATCCGATCGGATTCTAAGGCCGAAATGACAGGAAATCAGTGCGATCACCATACCGCATACGATACCTTTCCCCAGGCCCAGCCATAAATTGGTGATGGCCACCGCATCCGGCAGCTTGCTCAGAAAAAACCGGTGTCCCAGCCCCAGCTGGATTTCGGCGATCACCATTCCTCCCGCGAGGGCGACGGCACTGGTCCACAACACCACGAGCGGCATGGCGATACCCAGGGCGATCACTTTGGGCAGGACCAGCCGCAGACTGTGGGGAATGCCCATTACCGTCAATGCATCGAGTTCTTCGGTTACCCGCATCACGCCCAGTTGCGCGGTCATGGAGGAGCCGGAGCGGCCGGCAACCAGTATCGCCGCCAGCATCGGGCCGAGCTCGCGGATAATGCTTATACCCAGAATGTTGATGATGAAGATGTCAGCTCCGAACATCTGTAATTGCCGGGACGACAGGTAGCTCAATACGACGCCTATGAGAAACCCCACCAGCGCGGTGATTCCCAGCGCCTGCGCACCGGTGCGATACAGATTTGCCGAAATTTCACGCCATGGTATTCGTGCGGGATGAGCGATCAGGTACCTGGCATCCAGCAACAACTGTCCGGACAGGATCAACAGGCCGATCACGTGTTCCCATAACAGAAAAGCCGCCTTGCCAAGCACGGTGATCAGCCATAGCCGGTCGGGCGGGACCGGAGGTGGGGGAGCAGGCATTTTTTCCAGGCGGTTGAAAAGCCGTTCGTGCTCCGGCCTCAGTGTCAGATGAGTCGGGCGACGGTCATTCCAGGCGCGCCACAGCATGACCGCTCCTGTGTCATCCAGATGCGTGATATTCGTCAGATCCCAGCGGAGTTCGGGATCGCCTGCATATGCGGCAAGTTCTGCCGCCATGGGCTGTAGTCGTTGCCCGAGTGCCGTCAGTGTACAGTTCCCGGCCAGGGTCAACTGCGAATGGCCGTCGTCGCCGGTTACCCGGCGCAATACGATCTGTGGATCGCTACCCTGACTTTCCGGCATCATGATTTTCCCGGCGCAACGCTGACATGATAGGTCGTGCAGGCCGGTTCTGCCATTTTCATCCATTTTCTGGATTATTACGAAACCGGCGCTGCCCATGGGTGAGATCTGTTTCAGCAACTCCGCCCTCCGACGGAACATGGTAGTAAAACGCATTCATCGGTTTCGCGCAAGCGGCTCAGCCTGACCGGCTTGCGGGCAGGCAGGACATGCGATTCCTGCCTTTCCCAATCTGGTTCATCGGTCTGGGTTGTTCAGACGACCGCCGGAGGATTGCATGCCGAAGAACGCCTTGAGCAATCTATGCCCGGCCTCCCGATGGTGAAGGTGCGGAAAGACGCCTAGCCCCGGATTCCCTGCCGAAAATTCTTACATTATTAGAAGAGGGGGTGGAGGTTATATTGTAACAGTATGTTTTTATGGAATTTTAAATTGTGGCACAGTCCTTGCTTTAAATAAGATGAAGCATTTGAGGGATTGTTTCGATTTACGATTTTTCACCGGAATAAGAAAAAATGACAAAAAAAACAATCATCGGTGTCATGGCATTGGCAGCAGGCGGGTTAGCGATGCCTGCCGCGGCATCGGTAGTAAAATGGAATACCGGGTATCCATCTGGCTCGACATCGGTCAGCTGCAACAGCGGCTGGGGAAATTCATGTACATTCAACAGCGGCAGCGAGACGTTGAAGGCACGTGCCTATTCGACCAGTGATAACAATGGTTTGGGCAAGTTCGAGAAGGCGAGGATCAGCGTCTACGATGGAGGCCTGGGCGTGCGGAATCCCGACGACAGGAACGAATCGAGCTCACCGAATCATGCAATCGATAACTCTGGAAGGGATGACCTGATCGTCTTTGAATTCGAGGACGAGAACTATAGTCCCACGGCCTTCATGATCGGCTGGAAATCCGGAGATGCCGATATCCGTGCCTGGATAGGCGGAGAAGATCTCGGGGCCGGGTACGACTTCACGGGCGAGCGGTTCAGCGATCTGGCCGGACTTGGCTTTACATCCTTCAGCTTCAGCGACGTTGGCGTCGGCAAGTTGATGTCATTCAATACGGATCTGACGGGCCGCTACCTGATCTTTGCACCTGGATTGTATGGTACCAGCGGCGCCGACAAGAAGTATGACTATTTCAAGATCAGCCAAGTGCGGGGCGAGCAGGTGACCGTGATCGAGAATCCACCCGATCCGATACCCCAGGTAGAGGTGCCGGAGCCCGGAATGCTGGCGCTACTGGGCATCGGGCTGGCAGGTCTGTGGACTCAAAGAAGAGGAAGGATTTGATCCGTCAGGCTTTTTTGCTATCGCAACGCCGGGAACCTGGCGGATAAAAGCGGAGGGAGACAATACGAATAACAACAATAAAGAACAATAACAATAAATAGTGAATCAGGGTCGGGCAGTATATTACTGCTTTGACTCTGGTTATTTTTTTTGTATTGCCGCTGACCGCACCGGTTGGGTTGCCACTCCTTGCATGGACATTACCTTCGGATAAACTTTCTTTTTTCCCCTGTCCCTCCTCCCCCTGCTACTTACACCTTCCCGATTTCCCCAGTTCGTGCCTTATATCGACACAAACCGACTCGACGGTTTGAACGGAGCAGAAAGAACTGGAGCGCCGCCGTTTCATGCCGCCTCTCTGCTGTATCTATGCTGTATCTATTAGGGAAGCACTGAATAAATCGTCGCTGGCGCGACGGTGGCTTTGCGGGATGGGATGCGCGAAAGGCAAGACGCGAATGGTGCGACCGCAAAGGGCAAAGCAGTGTCTTCCAGAGGAAGATGCG
>CAZYYR010000042.1:7527-14481 GCA_964651465.1 uncultured Nitrosospira sp. | reverse complement strand
GAGGACATGAACGAACCAGGGGATCAAATGAAGAGGTATTTTTGAACTGAATGCCGGATATTTCAAGGCTGGCATCAAATACGAGGTTTCACGTGAAACCTGCCTTGCTTCACTGCAGAAACTTTTTGCTCCTGCTCATTTCCCGATGCAGAAGCGCGAGAATATTTCGCCCAGCAGATCGTCGGCGCCGAACTCCCCGGTAATGGACGACAAGGCCTGCTGCGCAAGCCGCAGTTCTTCAGCCAGAATGACCGATTGCGCAGCTGTCCCAGTCAAGGATGCTGCGCAGAGCAGGTGGCCGCGCGCACCAACAAGGGCCTCGAGGTGGCGTTGGCGCGCCATGAAAATCCCTTCACCGCCGGAATGAGCCTCCCAGCCTATCATTTCCAGCAACCGGTCCCGCAGCAGATCGATTCCCTCCCCGGACCTGGCCGAAAGATGGATACAGGCACTTCCGTCCTCATTCCCGCTGTGGGCAGGTTGATCCAGCAGATCGATCTTGTTGTACACGCGGACCACGGGTAGCCCCTTCGGAAGACTATCCAATATGGCGCGGTCTTCCGGCGTAATCCCCGTGCGGCTATCGATAAGCAGCAGCGCAAGATTCGCCTTGGCAATGGCAGCCCGGGTACGGGCTATACCCGCTTGCTCGACGAGATCCCCTGTTTCACGTAATCCGGCGGTATCGAGCAAGTACAGCGGGATACCTTCAATGTCGATTACCCGGCGGACGATGTCGCGCGTAGTGCCCGGGATTTCCGTTACGATCGCCGCTTCCTCACCAGTGAGGCGATTCAGCAGGCTCGACTTTCCTACATTGGGCTGACCGACCAGCACGACCCACGCGCCCTCGCGCAGGAGACTGCCTCGACGCGCAGATGTGAGTACATACTCCAGCTTCGCCCCAAGCGCGGCAAGCCTGACGCTGACATCCGTCTGCTGGATGAAGTCCAACTCTTCTTCAGGAAAATCAAGCGTCGCCTCGATCAGCATGCGCAACTCGATGAGGGATCGTACGAGCGTATCGATGGCCAGGGAAAATTCTCCCTGGAGCGAGCGCACGGCACATTTTGCCGCGTCGCGCGTGCTGGCCTCTATGATGTCCGCCACACTTTCGGCCTGAGCGAGATCCAGCTTACCGTTCAGAAAAGCGCGCAAGGTGAATTCCCCCGGATGGGCCAGGCGTGCACCCGCGGCAAGGCAGCTTGACAGCAACAGGTTCATGATGACAGGACCGCCGTGGCCCTGCAGTTCCATGACATCTTCGCCGGTATAGGAGTGGGGAGCGGGGAAATAGAGGGCAAGGCCCCGATCGACAGTAGCACCGTCCTGATCGAGGAATGTGCAAAGGCTGGCGCGACGTGATTCGGGCACGAAACCAACTGTCTTACGTGCCAACGGCTCCAGATTCTTCCCCGACACCCGCACCACGCCTATACCACCTCGTCCTGGGGGCGTGGCGATCGCGGCAATGATGTCGGAATGCTCCATCCTGGCGATTGTATGACAGCGAGGCAGTCAGGCGGAACGCCTTCCCACGTCGCGCCAGCGCGGATTCGTTCAGCGCTTCCCTAGCGGTTCGTTTTTTTCTGCTTGCCCTCGACCGCTGCGCTGGAACCTTCGATCATGCGTGTGATCTGCCATTGCTGAAGAATGGAAAGCACGTTGTTTACGAGCGAGTAGAGTACCAGGCCCGCGGGGAAGAAGAAAAAGAACACGCTGAATGCAAGAGGCATGATCTGCATCACCCTCTGCTGGATGGGATCGGTTGCAGGCGGACTGAGCCTCTGCTGTATGAACATGGAGATGCCCATCAGCACGGGCAGCACGTAGTAGGGATCCGGAGACGACAGGTCTTCTATCCATAGCGCGAAGGGGGCATTGCGCAATTCCACACTGGCAAGCAGCACCCAGTAAAGCGAAATGAATACCGGAATCTGCACCACGATGGGAAGGCAGCCACCCATCGGGTTGATCTTCTCGGCCTTGTAAAAGTCCATCATGGCCTGGTGCATGCGCTGACGATCGTGCCCATGCTGCTCCCGCAGACGCTGGAGCTTGGGTGTCACCAGCCGCATCTTCGCCATCGAACGGTATCCGGCGGCAGAGAGGGGGAAGAAGGTGAGCTTGACGGACATGGTCAGTAGAATGATCGCCACGCCCCAGTTACCCGTCCAGGAATGGAAAAACGACAACAGCCAGAACAGGGGCGCACCGATGACAGTCAGCCAGCCGTAATCGACAGTAAGATCGAGTCCGGGCGCGATCGATGCGAGCTTGCTCTGCTCTTCCGGGCCGGCGTAGAGCGGCACCGAAATGGTCGCGCTATTGCCGGGCTCGATGGTGCCGACCGGCACGATCACCCCCGCGGAATATTCGTTATCCCCCAGCCGCTTCGCGTAGTACTCGCGGGGCAGCTTGTCCTTCGGCAACCAAGCCGCGAGAAAATACTGCTGCAACATGGCGATCCAGCCATTGTCCGCATTTCGGGGATAGCTGGCGTTCCCCTTGTCCAGTGCGGAAAACTCGATCTTCTTGAATTTATCGTCCTCGGTATAGAGCGCTGCGCCCGTATATGTCGGTATCATGAAAAATGTACCCACGGGCGGCTGGCTGTCGCGCAGCATCTGGAAATAGGAGAAGGGCTGGACTGAGGTTGCCCGCTGGTTCGTTACTTCGAACGCGACATCGATGAGATAGCTGTTCCGATGAAACGTGTATATTTTGGTCACGCTTACGCCATCGGTTTCGGGCGCGGAAAGCCGGATCTCGATCGTGTCCTTGCCCTCCGCCAGCTGGTAAGTCCCGGGCTCGGCCGTATAATGCGTCTTGTGAGTGGGCAGGTTTTCACCGATCAGGCCGGATTGGGCCACATAGGTATGCGCAGGATCGCTTGCCAGCAGCGCGAACGGCTTGCTTTTGTTTTCCCGGTCCGGATGTTCGAGCAGTTCCAGTCGGCGCAGGTCGCCGCCCGCGGTATCGATTTCCGCGATGACCTTGTCAGTCTTGACAACGATCTTTTCCCCCGACTCGAGCTTGCCACCGGCGCGCACCGGGGCACTGTCTTCAGCCGTCTGGTTGGCTTCGGGCAGGGTTGACGCCAGCTTTTCGCCGGGAACGGGGGTGTGGTCCTGCCCGGCCGTATCCGGTTGCTGAACTGTTCCATGGGTCGCCGGTGCCGGGGTCGGCCCATACTGTTCTTTCTGCCAGGCATCCCACAGGAATAGCAGGGATGTAGAAAAGATCAGAAAAAGTACAAATTTTTGAGTATCCATCTTGCCCGCTGATTATTTTTTTACAATACGCCGATCCGTACGGCTGAGATTCAAGTCGACAGCCTATGGAACAGGATCATGGCCGCCGCGCCCCCAGGGGTTGCAACGCATGATCCGCCATATGCTCAGGGACACTCCGCGCAACACGCCGTGCCGGGCCAGCGCCTCGCATGCGTAGTGTGAACAGGACGGACTGAACCGGCAGGAAGGTCCGAAAAAAGGACTCAGGCAATATTGATAGAACTTGATTAAACCGATGATCATGCGTGACATCGCTGCAACTCGCCCATGAGTTTCCCTGCTTCATCCGCCATCTGCGCCAGGCCGTCAGGGACAACGCGGCAACGTAGCCGCACTACCAGATCAAGACCGCCCAGATCCGGCTGACGCGCGCGAAACACTTCCCGCAGCCTCCGTTTCACCTTGTTGCGATTGACTGCAAGACGCTCGATTTTACCAGCGACTATCAACCCCAATCTAGGATGAGGCAAACCATTGGGTTTGGCAAAAACCTGAAGAAATTCGCCGCACGCCGCCTGCCTGAACCGGATGACGGAGGAGAATTCTTCTGCCTGATGTAACCGGTGAATTTTTTGAAAGCGAATGATGGTCCCCGGATATGCGTAGGTTATGGCAAGCTATACCCCCAGGCGTGTCCGTCCCTTGGCGCGACGGGCGCGGATAACCGCTGCTCCGCCCACGGTTTTCATCCGGACCCTGAAGCCATGAGTACGCTTACGTCGTGTCACTGATGGCTGATAAGTGCGTTTCATTGGTTTCCTTTCCCTGAGCCTGATAAATAAAACTCGACATTACAACTCTTTACGGAGGCGGGTGTCAACCGATATTTTTTCCGCCGCCTGTGGATAAGTCAGGATGAACGGGCTACAATATCGCGCTTATCGCGCTCCTCCCCGCACTCCGTTCTGTTTGTTCCGCCTCTTTCCCGACAGGTCGTAAGATCATGCATTCAATGGATACCTTCTGGCTTGCCTGTCTCGAACATTTCGAGAAGGAACTCAGCGCTCAGCAATACAATACCTGGATCAGGCCGCTTTACCTGGAGCCCTTGCAACATCTGCCCACGCTTTCCTTCGCCCTGGTGGCGCCCAATCGCTTCGTGCTCCAATGGATCCGGGACAATTTTCTTTCCCGCATCGAACAGATGGCGGAAAGCCATTTTTCCGAGACTGTTCATTTTCAGTTGAAGCTGGTCGATCAATGCCCAGAAAAAGCATCCACGCCCGCCGCCGCAACCCCGGTTACCGAACCCGGCGGGCCTACGGCCACGTTCAATACCCCCCATGCTCCCCATCCTCCCGTCGTATCAGGACAAAAAAAGGCGGTGGACGCGCTGGATAAGCAAGAAAGAAATACCAGCCGGTTGAACCCTTCCTTCACTTTCAATACCTTCGTCACCGGAAAGGCGAACCAGCTGGCCCGCGCGGGCGCGATTCAGGTGGCCGAACGACCCGGCATTGCTTATAACCCGTTTTTCATCTACGGGGGCGTCGGTCTGGGCAAGACACACCTGATCCAGGCCATCGGCAACCATGTGCTGGAACACAATAGTGCTGCCAAGGTCAGGTATATCCATTCAGAACAGTACGTTTCAGACGTAGTAAGGGCTTACCAACATAAGGCTTTCGATGAATTCAAGCGGTACTATCATTCGCTGGATCTGCTGCTGATAGACGACATCCAGTTTTTTGGCGGCAAGAACAGGACCCAGGAGGAGTTCTTTTATGCCTTCAACGCGCTGATCGAGGCGCATAAGCAGGTCATCATCACCTGCGACTCCTATCCCAAGGAAATCGCGGGCATGGAAGAGCGGCTGATCTCGCGTTTCGGCTGGGGTCTCACCGTAGCGGTCGAGCCGCCGGAATTGGAAATGCGCGTGGCCATCCTCCTGAAGAAAGCACTCATGGAAGATGTCGTTCTGGATGAGCATGTCGCCTTTTTCATTGCCAAGCATATCCGCTCGAATGTACGGGAACTGGAAGGGGCACTGAAACGAGTGTTTGCATATTCACGCTTCACGGGACATCCCCTATCCCTGGATCTTGCACGGGAAGCGCTGAAGGATCTGCTGGCAGTTCAGAACCGGCAGATTTCCATAGAAAATATTCAGAAGACAGTGGCTGACTACTATAAAATCAAGGTAGCGGAAATGTATTCCAAGAAACGCTCCCGCATTGTTGCACGACCCCGGCAGATGGCGATGGCGATATCGAAGGAACTCACGCCGCTGAGCTTGCCCGATATCGGCGAAGCATTTGGCGGAAGGGACCACACGACTGTATTGCACGGATATCGGAAAATTGCGGAGCTACGCACCTCCGATCCCGCCATCAACCGCGACTTCAACACGTTGCTGCATATTCTGCGCGGATAGGACAACCAGGCAATAACCGCAGGATGGTTTGGGGATAACTTGGTGATGAGCGGCGCTACTGAATTCTGTCCCCAAACGATCCACAGACCATACGCCATCGATACATGGGAAAATAACACCGTAACCAGCCGATATTACAATCATTTTCGCGCTTATACCGCGTTCGGCCCGCATTTATTAATGATTATCTGGATTTAAAGTAGATGAAACTTATAGAAACCGATAGGGATACTTTACTCAAACCGTTACAGACGGTGACGGGAATCGTCGAGCGCCGCCACACGTTGCCTATCCTTTCAAACGTTCTCATCGAACGCAGGCAGGAAAAAGTTACCCTGGTGGCGACCGATCTGGAAATCCAGATAATGACCTCTGTGCAGGATGGCCATGCAGAAAGTGAGGAATATTCAGTTACGGTCGCAGCCAAAAAACTTCAGGACATTCTGCGCGCGCTGCCCGACACCGCCCGCGTGATACTGGAAACCACCGACAACCGGTTGCATGTCAAGGCAGGAAAAAGCCGTTTCAACCTGCAAACCCTGCCTGCGGAAGATTTTCCCAAGTTTCCTGAAAACAACGAGCCACAGGGACAGGTAACCCTCACGCAGAAAGCGTTCAGGCATCTTTTGTCCCTGGTTCAGTACGCGATGGCACAGCAGGACATCCGGTATTACCTGAACGGGCTGCTTTTGATGATCGAGGATGCACAGCTGAAAGTGGTGGCCACCGATGGCCATCGGCTCGCATTCGCCCTTCTGCCCCTCGAGGTCCAGCAGGAAAGGAAAGAAGTCATTTTGCCTCGTAAGGTGGTGCTGGAACTCGCTCGGCTGCTGGAAGACAGTGACGAGCCTGTTACCATCGAGATCCTCCAGAACCAGGTACGCTTCACCTTTTCCAGCGTCGTCCTGGTATCGAAAGTGGTGGATGGAAAATTTCCGGACTACAACCGCGTCATTCCTACCGGCTACGAAAAACAGTTCGATATCAACCGGCTGCAGCTTCTCCACTCGTTGCAGCGCGCCTCCATATTGTCGAATGAAAAATTCCGCGGTGTACGTCTGATTCTGACAGCCGACAATCTTCGCATTGTATGCAATAACAGCGAGCAGGAAGAAGCCCAGGAAGAGCTGGAGCTCGAGTATGCTGGCGATGCTCTCGATATCGGGTTCAATATCAGCTATCTGCTGGATGCACTGAACAACCTGACCTGCGAGATCGTGCGGTGCTCATTCGGCGATGCCAGCAGCAGCGCACTGATCGTCATTCCGGCCAACGATGATTTCA
>CAZYYR010000042.1:0-7427 GCA_964651465.1 uncultured Nitrosospira sp. | reverse complement strand
TTCGGCGATGCCAGCAGCAGCGCACTGATCGTCATTCCGGCCAACGATGATTTCAAGTATGTGGTAATGCCCATGCGTATATAGATCGCCACGGCTGGCCGGTCCTTCAGCAAGAAGCAGGAACCGCAGGGCCGGCACCACGCAGGGCGTTCCCGCAAAGCCCGCATTCGTCCAAGCAGGATTATTGAGCTATAGGCAAAATGAACGAAAAAAATCGCTCCATGCAGCAGAAAGGCAGAATTTCCGCAGACTACGGTTCGGACAGTATCAAGATACTGAAAGGGCTGGATGCCGTGCGCAAGCGTCCCGGCATGTACATTGGGGATACCAGTGATGGCACCGGCCTGCACCATATGGTGTTCGAAGTGGTGGACAACGCCATAGACGAAGCGCTGGCGGGTCATTGCGATGAAATTTCGGTTGTCATCCATCCGGATAATTCGATAAGCGTCCAGGACAACGGCCGGGGGATTCCCACCGGAATCAAGCACGATGACGAACTGAAACGTTCCGCCGCCGAAATCGTCATGACCGAACTCCATGCGGGCGGCAAGTTCGACGATAACTCGTACAAGGTCTCCGGCGGTCTTCACGGCGTAGGGGTATCGGTCGTCAATGCCTTGTCGGAATGGCTGCGCCTTTCCATTCGACGGGATGGACAAGTCCATCAGATCGAGTTTCGCATGGGGGTGCCGGTGGCGCCACTTGCGATCACTGGAAAAACCGAACGCCGCGGAACAGAAGTCCATTTTCTGGCAAGCAAGGAAATCTTCGGCGATATCGAATATCACTACGACATATTCGCGAAGCGGTTGCGCGAACTGTCCTTTCTCAATAACGGCGTGAAGATCAACCTGGTCGACCAGCGCCACGGGAAGGAAGAGAATTTCGCTTTCGCCGGCGGAGTGAAGAGCTTTGTCGAATACATCAGCCGCACCAAAACCGTTCTTCACCCGACCATCTTTTATGCTGCCGGCGAAAAAGATGACATCGTGGTGGAAGTCTCCATGCAGTGGAACGACAGTTATGGCGAACAGGTGCTCTGCTTCACCAACAATATTCCGCAGAAAGATGGAGGAACCCATCTCACCGGCCTGCGCGCGGCCATGACGCGTACGCTCAACAGCTACATCGAAAAGAACGAACTGGCAAAGAAGGCCAAGGTTGAAACATCCGGAGACGACATGCGGGAAGGATTGTCCTGCGTCCTGTCGGTGAAGCTGTTCGAACCCAAGTTTTCCTCCCAGACCAAGGAGAAACTCGTTTCATCTGAAGTGCGCCCGGCCGTGGAGGAAATCGTGTCCGCCAAGCTGGCCGAATTCCTGCTCGAGCATCCGCTCGATGCGAAAACCATCTGTGGCAAAATCATCGATGCGGCCCGGGCCCGCGAGGCTGCGCGCAAGGCACGCGAACTGACCCGGCGCAAAGGGGTGCTCGACAGCATGGGACTGCCGGGCAAGCTGGCGGATTGCCAGGAAAAAGATCCAACGCTGTCAGAACTCTATCTGGTCGAAGGAGATTCAGCCGGAGGCTCCGCCAAGCAGGGACGCGATCGCAAGTTCCAGGCAATCCTGCCCCTGAAGGGAAAAATACTCAATGTGGAAAGGGCGCGCTTCGACAAGCTGATTTCATCGCAGGAAATCGCGGCGCTCATCACCGCGCTCGGCACCGGCATCGGCAAGGACGAATACAATCCGGACAAGCTGCGCTACCACCGCATCATCATCATGACGGATGCGGATGTGGATGGCTCCCATATCCGTACCCTGCTGCTCACGTTCTTCTACAGACAGATGCCGGAGCTGATCGAGCGCGGTCACATTTTCATTGCGCAGCCACCGCTGTACAAGATCAAGCACGGCAAGCAGGAACGCTACGTGAAAGACGATCATGAGCTCAAGCAATACCTGCTGGGCCTGGCGCTGACCGGTGCGGAGCTGCATGCGCATGAAAACGTGCCGCCGCTTACCGGAGAAGCGCTGGAATACATCGCGAACGAGTATCTGCTCGCTGAAGCCGTGATCGAGCGCATGAGCAGCCTGATCGACAGCCAAGTCATGCATGCCTTGCTGCGTCACCCCGATATCGATCTGAGCAGCGAAGTCCTGGCGACCGAAAGTGCAGCTCGGCTCGCGGAACAGGTCGGAGAAAGCAATATTGCCATTTCACCCCATTACGACACTGGCGCCGAAGAATTCCGGTTGAAAATTTCGCGTATCTATCATGGCAACATGCGATCCAGCTATGTGGATCAGGATTTCCTGCAAAGCGGGGATTACGCTCAGATCAGGCAGACTGCCCAGGTACTCGATGGGCTGGTGGGACCAGTCGCCTATATTCAGCGCGGAGAGAGGAAGCAGGCCGTGAGCGGCTTCAAGCAGGCGCTCGACTGGCTGCTCGAAGAAGTGAAAAAAGGCATTGGTACACAGCGTTACAAAGGCCTCGGCGAAATGAACCCCGCGCAACTGTGGGAAACGACCATGGATCCGAAGAGCCGCCGGCTGCTGCGCGCCCAGATCGAGGACAGCATCGCCGCCGACGAAATTTTCACTACCTTGATGGGCGATGTGGTCGAGCCGCGCCGGATGTTCATCGAGAACAATGCCCTGGGTGTCAGGAATCTGGATGTATGATCGGGCGGGCGATTGACGCACCGGAAGCGACATCCGGCACAGCCGCGCGTCCAGGATGGCACTGGGTTGTCTCTCCCGTTGCCTCGAGATCGGGAAGATGAACCGGATTCACGGAAAAAAACGGCGTAGCTCTCCGTTTCGTTTCATATAAAAACAGCAAAGGACCGAATCACTATGTTGTCATCGATACTATCCCTGGAAAACGCGGACCCCGATGTCTGGCAGGCAATCAGGGGTGAAATGCAGCGCCAGGAAGAATATGTCGAACTCATCGCCTCCGAAAACTATGCCAGCCCGGCGGTCATGCAGGCGCAGGGATCGGTGCTGACCAACAAGTATGCCGAGGGCTATCCCGGCAAGCGCTATTACGGTGGATGCGAGTATGTCGACGTGGTGGAACAGCTGGCAATCGATCGCGTCAGGACGCTGTTCGATGCCGAGTATGTCAATGTCCAGCCTCATTCAGGTTCGCAGGCGAACGCCGCGGTATACCTCACCGCCCTGAAACCCGGCGATACGCTTCTGGGCATGTCGCTCGCCCATGGCGGGCATTTGACGCACGGGGCGTCGGTGAATCTCAGCGGCAAGATATTCAATGCGATCTCCTACGGGCTGGACCCGGAAACGGAGGAGCTCGACTATGAGCAGGTGGCTCGACTGGCACACGAGCACAAGCCAAAAATGATCGTGGCGGGCGCTTCCGCCTATTCGCTCGTAATAGACTGGAAGCGCTTTCGCAAGATTGCCGACGAGATAGGCGCCTACCTGTTCGTCGATATGGCGCATTATGCCGGACTGGTGGCGGCGGGATACTATCCCAATCCCGTCGGTATCGCCGACTTCGTTACCAGCACCACGCACAAGACGCTGCGCGGACCGCGCGGTGGCATCATCATGGCCAGGCCGGAGCATGAAAAAGCGCTCAATTCGGCAGTTTTTCCGCAGACCCAGGGCGGTCCGCTCATGCATGTCATTGCGGCCAAGGCGGTCGCGTTCAAGGAAGCAGCCAGCACAGCGTTCAAGAATTATCAGGAACAGGTGATCGATAACGCGCGCGTGATGGCCAAAGTGCTGCAGGAGCGCGGTTTGCGCATCGTTTCCGGACGAACGGATTGTCATATGTTTCTGGTGGACCTCCGCCCCAAGAACATCACGGGGAAGCAGGCGGCGGAATCCCTGGAGCTGGCGCACATCACCGTCAACAAGAATGCGATACCGAACGACCCCCAGAAACCGTTTGTGACCAGCGGTATCCGTCTCGGCACGCCTGCCATGACGACACGCGGTTTTAAGGAAATCGAAGCGGAAAATCTGGCAAACCTGATTGCCGATGTCCTGGACGCGCCCACCGATATTGCCGTGCTTTCAAGCGTTGCGCACAAGGCCAAGGCGCTGTGTGCAAAATTTCCGGTTTATCAGCGCTGATCTGGTCATGCTCCGGCGCGCTCACGGAAATTTCATCGAAGCAAGGCGCAGGACCACCCTATCGACACGATTAACTCGCACAACAGGACGAACCCGCAGAACATGGGGAGCACGCGCGGATCGGTCCGGCTGCCGGCTTTGGGCTGAACCATGAAATGCCCTTTCTGCAACGCGGATGATACGAGCGTGATCGATTCCAGGGTGAGCGACGAGGGCGACAGGATACGCCGCCGCAGACGCTGCCTCACCTGCGACAAACGCTTCACCACCTATGAAACGGTCGAGTTGCGCATGCCCCAGATCGTAAAACAGGATGGCAATCGCGCCGAGTTCGACCGTCAGAAACTGCTCACGAGTTTCATGCGGGCGTTGCACAAGCGGCCCGTTCCCACCGGGCAGGTGGATGAGGCCATGGACCGCATCGTGCAGAAGCTGCTCAGTCTCGGCGAGCGTGAAGTTTCTTCCGGAAAGATCGGTGAAATGGTCATGGAAGAGCTCTACCGGCTGGACAAGGTGGCGTATATCCGCTTTGCCTCGGTCTACCGGAGCTTTCAGGATGCTGGCGACTTTCACAGTGCAATCAAGGAAGTACAGCAGCCGCGTGGACGAAGGATGGAAAAAAAAAGCTGATTTCGGCGTCGTCGCGTTTTTCTCCCCCGGGTCTGCCGGGACCTTGAGCAGCCCCAGCCTTGCAAGCCCGGCAACGAGGTGTCCACATGTTCTCGCCGACAGATAGCCATTACATGGCCCTTGCATTGCGGCTTGCCGAAAAAGGGCTGTTCAGTACCAGTCCCAACCCGCGGGTGGGTTGCGTGCTGGTACGCGACGGTCAAGTCGTGGGCAGCGGCTGGCACGAGCGTGCAGGGGAACCTCATGCCGAAGTCCACGCCCTGCATGCCGCCGGCGCAGCAGCACGCGGCGCCACCGCCTACCTTACGCTCGAGCCGTGCAGTCACCAGGGGCGCACCCCGCCCTGCGCGGATGCATTGATCGCAGCAGGGATCGCCAGGCTGGTGGTCGCCATGGAAGACCCCAATCCCCTGGTGTCCGGCAGAGGTATCGCCCTGTTGAAAGAGGCGGGAATAGAAGTGCAGAGCGGATTGATGGAGGCGGAGGCGAGCGCGCTCAATATCGGTTTCATCATGCGCATGACGCGCGGGCGTCCGTGGATACGCATGAAAGTGGCAGCCAGCCTCGACGGCAAGACCGCGCTCAGCAACGGGTCCAGCCAATGGATCACCAGCGATGCGGCACGGTGCGACAGCCATCGCCTGCGGGCGCGTTCCTGCGCCGTGCTGACCGGCATCGGCACCGTACTGGCGGACGACCCGCGGCTTACGGTGCGTCATGTCCAGACCTCCCGCCAGCCGCTGCGCGTGGTCGTCGACAGTGAACTGAAGATTCCCGTCGATGCGGCACTGCTTCGCGGGGACGGGGAACTGATATTCGCCGCAAATCCCGCCGAGGGGAATATGCTCGCATTGCGCGACGCGGGCGCCCGCGTCGTGATACTGCCGGATGCGAACGGGGAAGTCGATCTTGACCGGATGCTGCAGACCCTGGCCGATTTCGAAATCAACGAAGTGCTGGTCGAAGCCGGCAGCCGGCTGAACGGCGCACTGCTCGATGCGGGGCTTGTGGATGAGCTGGTCATCTACCTCGCACCCTGCCTGGTTGGCGACGTCGCGCAAGGCATGTTCCGGCTGCCCGAACTGCAGGACCTGGCGCGGAAGCGCACCCTGCAGATTCGCGATTTGCGCCGGGTGGGGCCGGACATCCGCATTCTCGCGAACATTTCCCCGCAGTAAGCCGGGATTTATCCGGCAACCGGTTATCAGGATCTGGCGGGGTACTTCGTCAGCTTGCGCTGCAGCGTGCGCCGGTGCATGTTGAGCGCTCTGGCCGTTACCGAGATGTTTCCCTTGTTCTCGTTGAGCACCCGCTGGATGTATTCCCATTCCAGCCGACCCACGGACAACGGATGCGAACTGATCTGGACATCCGCGTCGCCCGAAGTGCGTTCGAACGCCACGATGATCTCGTCCGCATCCACTGGCTTCGCCAGATAATGCGTCGCACCCAGCTTGATCGCTTCCACGGCGGTGGCAATGCTCGCGTAACCGGTCAGCATGACGATGCGCGTGCCAGGGTCCAGGGCCTTGAGCTTTTCCACCAGGATCAGCCCCGATGTGCCCGGCAGCCTGAGGTCGATGATCGCGTATTCCGGCATGCAGTGTTCAGCCTGCTCCAGCGCATGCTCCACCGTGTGGGCACAGGTCACATTGAATCCGCGCCTGCCCATGGCCTTCGCCAGGACCGTGCAAAAAGTCGAATCGTCGTCCACGATCAGCAAGGCCGGCCGATCGTCCAGTTCCGTTTCCGCTGCCATTGTCATATCGATTGCCGTATCAAAGGGAGTATCACCTGGGTGCAGGCACCCTCCTCGCGATTGGTCAGACGTACTTTCCCGCCGAACCGTTCGATGTTCGCGTTGGCCAGAAACAGGCCGATGCCGAACCCCTGGCCCCGCGGCTTGGTCGTAAAGAAGGGCTGGCCCGCGCGTTGAATGGCATCCCCCTTCAGTCCATCGCCATGATCGAGAATTTGCAGATGCAGTTCCTGATTGTCCCAGCTGACTTCTATCTCGATCTGTTTCAGGGATGCATCCGCCGCATTGTTCAACAGGTTCAGGATCGACTGGCTCAGCAGTCGCGTGTTCATGATCTGGGGTGCGGGCTGTACCCCGCTGCCACGGTAGGTGAACTGGACAGCAGGCCGCATCAATTGCCATTTGTCCAGCACCTGGTGGAGAAAATGGTCGACCGCCTGGCCGCTGCCATCCTCCGCCCGGGCCTGCCCAGCATCCGCCAGCATTTGAGTCAGCGTGCGCTTGCAATGGCCAATCTGGTCGCGCAGTATCCTGATGTCATTCTGAAACTCGGTATCTTCCTTGTACTCTTCCTGGAGCTCGCCTGTCAGGATGGCCATCGTCGCCAGGGGCGTGCCGAGTTCATGCGCCGCCCCTGCAGCCAGCGTGCCCAACGCGATGATCTGCTCGTTACGCAGCGCCTGCTCTCGCGCAAGCGCCAGGTCCTTGTCGCGCTCGCGGATCGAAATGCCCATCTTGACGACGAACCATGCAATCAGAACCGTACTCAGCACGAATGCCAGCCACATTCCCGACACATGCCTGACGAACTCGCTGCCGTGATCATCGTGATCGTGCGGCAGCGGCACATAGTAGAACAGCAGCAGCGAATAGCAACTGATGGTGATTGCCGCCATCAGCCAGGTGTAGGCCCAGGGCAGCGCAGCCGCCGCAATGGTGAGAGGCAGCAGGTAGAGCGAAATGAACGGGTTCGTCGACCC
>CAZYYR010000041.1:6039-14509 GCA_964651465.1 uncultured Nitrosospira sp. | reverse complement strand
CCTAGCCCTTCCACTCGCAGAAGCGGATACGGTTGCCAAAGGGATCCGCGATCATCATCTCGCGGCCCCAAGCCACTTCTTCGATGCCGGGCCTCGCATATGGAAAGTTTTTTGCGGTCAATTCACCATGAAATGCATCGATGCCATCGAGCGGCACGAAAATTGTGGAGCCAGGCGTCGCATCCCCATAGTGCTCGCTGAGATGAATGACCAGGTCGGACCGTCGTATCTGCGCGTATAGCGGCAGCTGCGCCTCGAATCGATGTTCCCACTCGAGGGTGAAACCCAGAAAATCCAGGTAGAACTCTTTAGCCTTGTACTCGGAGAATATGCGCATGATGGGGATGGCGGGTGCGATTCGCACGGCTTTTCTCCTCATTTCCTCAGGTTGATGGCCATTATAAACCGGCAACCCGGCCGCAAGGCGTGCATCGGAGGTCCTGGCATGCTTGCCGGAAATCGCATTCGTTCATCATGGCGAATCCAGTTGGCGGTCGGTGGCAAACGCGATGCGAGATGCTGCAGGCAATTTCCATCGAATGATGAAGCCGCCCCGGAGCGGACCCTTGCCCTCATACCAGCCGGTGCCGGAACAGCCAGGCTGCAAGCGGCAGTGTTACCGCGGAAACGATGACGAGGGGGATCAGATCATGGATGACGGCCAGCATGCCGACGCCTTCCAGGTAAACACGCTGCACCAGGTCGATGGCGAAGCGCAGAGGGTTGAGCAGTGTGGCGATCTGGAGGAATTGCGGCATATTGCGCACGGGTGTTGCCAGGCCGGAAAGCAGGATCAGCGGCATGATCAGCATGAAAGTATAAAGCATGGCCTGCTGCATGTTGGCCGATACCGCCGAGATCGACAGGCCCAGCCCGACGCTGGCAATGGTGAAGAGTGCCAGCCCGGCATAGAGGGTGACCAGCGACCCGGCCATGGGAATCCTGAACCAGAGCAGTGCCACCAGCAGTACGATGGTGGATTGCACCAGCCCTATCATGATGGTCGGAACCGCCTTGCCGATCATGATCTCCATGGGGGAGAACGGGGTCACCAGCAATTGGTCAAATGTGCCGTTTTCACGTTCGCGCGCCACCGACAGTGCCGAGAGCATCAGGGTCTGGATCATGCTGAGCGAGGCGATCAGCCCCGGCAGCAGGTGCCAGCGGGTTTCGAGGTTGGGGTTGTACCAGGCGCGCGACTCGACTGTCACCGGAGGCGAAGCTCCGGACAGCATCCGATTGTACGAATCGACCACTGCACCTACATAGATCGCAGCCGAGCCTGCCGTGTTGGAATTGCGCGCATCCAGTATCAGCTGCACCGGCGCGGTTTCGCCCGCGTTCAGCTGCTGCTCGAAGCGCGGCCCGATCCGGACCACGATCAGCGCCTGCTGCGCATCTATCACCTCCGAGATGTCGTTATCCGTCCGCAGCGTCGCCACGCGCTTGAAAACCCCTGTTCCATCCAGCCGGGCGACCAGTTCGGCCGATGCGGCGCCACGGCTCTGGTCGAGCAGCGCGTACGGTACATTGGTCAGGTCGTAGGTCGCGGCATAGCCGAACAGGAAGCTTTCGACCAGGGAAGGCACCAGGAGGATGACCCGGTTGGCCGGGTCCTTGAAAATAGCCAGCAATTCCTTGCGGCAGAGGCTCGCGATGCGGCGAAAAAAATCGAGCATCCGGATTGCCGTATCTGGATATGCCTTGCCGGAGCTCATCTTTTCATCCAGATCCGCATTGTTCAGTCCAGCTTCTTGCGGGTGACAAAACGCGCGAGGCCCAGCAGCAGTATGGCGTAGCCCGCCAGGATCACGCAATTCCTGAGGATCAGGGGCCACACGTTGCCCGCCAGAAACAGCGTCCTGATCAGCTCCATGAAATAGGTCGCCGGCAGGGCCAGCCCTGCCAGTTGTATGACATATGGAACATTGCGCAGATCGAACAGGAATCCGGATAGCATCATTGCCGGCATGAAGCTGCTCACGAGCGCGAGCTGGCTCGCCAGGAACTGGTTCTTCGTCATCGAGGAAATGACCAGCCCGATACCCAGCGCCACCAGCATGTAGAGCATCGAACTGCCGAGCACGACCAGCAGCGAACCGAGCATGGGCACCTCGAAAAGAAACCGGGCGGAGAAGAGGCACATGCCCAGGCCGAGCATGCCGATCAGGAAATACGGGATGATCTTCGCCAGCAGAATCTCACCAGGCCGCACCGGGGAGACAAACAGCGCTTCCAGGGTGCCGCGTTCCCACTCCCGCGCCATGATCATCGCGGTAAGAAAGGCGCCGACCAGGGTCATGATCAGTACGATCAGCCCCGGTACGAGATACCAGGTGCTGGTATTGGCCGAGTTGAACCACATACGCTCCATTACGGTGACCGATCCTTTCCTTTCCTGCATGTCCATACTGGCCTCCGCAGGGTTGCCCCGATCCGCCTGCCGCAGCATCCACTGGGAAATGGCGCCGTTGATATAGCTGCGTATGATCATGGCGCGGCTGGCCTCGGAACCATGCAGGAGCATCTGCACCTGCGCATTGCCGGCCGACAGACGCCGGGAAAAATCGCTCGGGACCTGAACCACGGCATCCACGCGGCGCGCGAGCATCAGTTTCTCCGCATCGTGCAGGGAGGAGACGATGATCGGAGAAATGTAGGGGGAAAGTTCAAGACCGGCCACCACGTCGGCCGCCATGGGCGACGGGTCCTCGAGAACCACCGCAACAGGGGCGTTCCTGACATCGAGCGAAAGCCCGTAGCCGAAAATCAGGATCAGTACGATAGGCAGGCCGATGCCGATGGCAAGATTGCTTCTGTCGCGCAACAGCTGGCGGATCTCCTTGCGGGTGAGCGAAATCACGCGCGACCAGAAGCCTTTACCGCTATTGCGGTTTCCGCCGTGCCTGTCCCCTTTGCTGACCGGGGGTGATCCGGTTTCGCTCATGAGCCCGCTGTCCCTGGACCTGGAGAGTGCTCGCCATTATCCTGCCTGCCCTGCTCGACGATACCGATGAAAGCCTCCTCCATGTTTATCCTGTCGCCATTGGCCTTTGATCTGGCGCGGACTTCCTGTGGCGTGCCGAGGGCAAGCAGTCTGCCGGCATCCTGGATGACGATACGGTCGCAGTATTCCGCCTCTTCCATGAAATGGGTGGTGATGATGATCGTCGTTCCCACCTGGGAAAGCGCAGTGATGCGCCGCCAGAATTCCCGGCGCCGCAGCGGATCGGTGCCGCTGGTAGGTTCGTCGAGGAACAGGATCTCCGGTTCATGCAGCAGTCCCACCGCCATGGCCAGCCGCTGCCGGAAGCCTCCCGGCAACTCGCCGCTGGGCATTTTTTCCCTGCCCTCCAGATCGAATTGCCGTACCACTGTCTCGATGCGGTCCCGCAGGCGGGGGCCATGCAGGCCATAGGCACTTCCGAAGAATTCGAGGTTTTCCATGACCGACAGATCGCCGTATAGCGCAAACTTCTGGGAGACATAGCCTATGTTGCGGCGTGCGGCGGCACGGGCACGCCTCAGGTCGACGCCGGCCACCTGGAGAAAGCCGCTGGTCGCGGGCAGGAGGCCGCACAGCATCCGGAAGGTGGTGGTTTTGCCTGCTCCGTTCGGTCCGAGCAGGCCGAAAATTTCTCCACGCCTGACCGAGAAAGAAATATGATCCACGGCCGTGAAATCGCCGAATTTGCGGACGAGATCGCGAACTTCGATGACTGTTTCGCTGAGGCTTCCGTTCCTGCCCTTCCCTCCGCCATCCGCTTCGAGCGCTGCCGCTTCCTGCGCGATGTGATCCAGCTCGGGTGTATCCTGGCGCTTGCGCAGCAGCACCATGAAGCCGTCTTCCAGCCGCGCTGCCACTGGCGTGGCCTTGACATTAACATTGGTATTGGCATCGGCACCGGCATTTGCGGCCATCTCCGCAAGCAATGCGTCCACGCGCTGGGGGCTGGTCTGGACACGGCGGACGAAATGAATCCCGCCCCGCTGGGGGACGGCATCGATGAAATTCTGCGCATCATCCAGCAGGCGTGATTGCAGGAAACGCGGCGGCTCGTCCCGCGGGGGCGGCACAACGTAACAGAGCCCCTCCGCATGGCTGCGGATGTCTGCGGGGGTGCCTTCCGTCAGCAGCTTTCCTTCATGCAGCACGAAAACATGCGAGCATCGTTCCGCTTCATCGAGGTAGGCAGTGGTGACGAGCACGGTCAGGTGCTCGTCGTGGATCATCTGGAGGATGATTTCCCACAGTTCCCGCCGCGACAGGGGATCGACGCCCACCGTGGGTTCGTCGAGCAGCAGCAGGTCGGGGGAGCGCACCAGGGTGCACGCCAGCCCCAGCTTCTGTTTCATGCCTCCCGACAGCTTGCCCGCGGGCCGCGCGGTAAAACGTCCGAGATTGGTCATATGCAGCAGCCGGCGGTAGCGTTCGCGGCGGATATCCTGTGCAACCCCGTGGAGGTCGGCATAGAGATCGAGATTCTCCTGTACGCTGAGGTCTTCATACAGGCCGAAGCGCTGCGGCATGTAGCTGATGCGATCCTGCACGGCTTGCGGGTCGGTGGTCACATCGATGCCGAGCACCTCGAGCCGTCCCTCGTCGGGGGTCATGAGCCCGGCGATCATCCTCAGCAGGGTGGTCTTGCCCGCTCCATCGGGGCCCACCAGGGCAGTCAGGCCGCCTGCTTCCACTTCGAGCGAGACATCGGCAACGGCATGCACAGTCTGCTTCGTTTCCTTGACCAGAAACCGTTTGTGTATGCCATTCGCCTTCAGCGCGGGTATGTCCACGGGCATTTCGCCAGTCTCACCCATTCCCGCCCGGCTCGGATGCCCTGCCCGCTTCGGCAGGTACGGGTTCGGCGGATACGGGCCCACTGGAACCGTCCGGGCCGGTCGTATACGCCGGCTGGGCCAGATCTCCCGGGGCATCCCCATCCCGCAGGGGAATGCGCACGGTGGCGGGCATGCCCAGGCGCAGGCGATTGCGCGGATCGGCCACGTAAACGCGCACCTCGTAGACCAGGCTGGTTCGCAGTTCCTCGGTCTGCACCGTCTTGGGGGTAAATTCGGCCACGGATGAAATATAGCCGATGCGGCCCGGGATGGGTTGATCGAGGTGGCTGTCCGTCGTGACGCTCGCTTTCATGCCGGGACGGATGCGCCCCAGGCCGGTTTCCGGCACATAGGCCCGTACCCATTTCGGCTCGGTAATGGCCAGTGCATATACGGGACGCTGCGGCGAGGCCATGTCGCCGGGCTCCAGCAGGCGCGAACGCACCGTGGCGTCGATCGGCGCCTTGAGTTCGTACAGACTGAGCTGGTGCCTGAGCAGTGCCAGTTCAGCCCGCAATACCTCCAGCTGTGCTTCGGCCTGGGCGATGTCCTCCACCCGCGGACCGATCAATGCCAGTTGCAGTGCTTTCCTGCGATTCTCCAGTTGCGCCAGCGCATAACGCTGACGTGACCGTGCGCTGTCCAGATCCTGCTGGCTCACCGCCTCGTCCGAATTCCTGCTGATTTCCAGCAGACGCTTGAGCTGCTGGCCGGCAAACTCCGCGTCCGCCTCGGCGGCCACCACGTCTGCCCTTGCCTGGTCCACTTCTTCCGGGCGGCTGCCGTTCTTCAATCGCAGCAGGGCCTGCTCCTGGACTTCGATCCGGGCTTCGGCCTCGGCGACCTGGAGCTTCAGCGTGCGCGTATCGAGGGTGGCCAGCACTTGGCCGGCCACGACACGATCCCCCTCCTCCACGCGCATTTCCGCCACCCGGTCGCTTCCATTGAAGGCCAGCGAAACCTGCCGGATATCGACATTGCCGAACAGGACCAGCGTATCTTCATCGCCCTGTGTGCGGGTGAAGTGCCACGCCGTCCATCCCAGAACGGCGACGGCAAGCACGGCACCCGCCGCAACGAATTTTCTGTTCATGGAGCAGGCCGCCAAGTTGCGCCATCGAAATGCATTATCTTACGGACCGGATCCGGCAATCCACCTTGGACCCAACCTGCAAAGTCCGTCCGAAGCCGGTCACCATCAGTGCTCAGCCACGCCCGTCGCACGATTTCTGGATTCTTTACGCACCTTCGCGGGAGACGATCGCTTCGGTTGCATCTTCCAGCGCGATGATCGCAGCGGGAACGGCTGCCGCATTGCCCGAGTAGATGGCGCTGGCTAGAAGTATCAGTGCGGATGCGAGATCGAGCGCCTGCTTGAGCGCGGCGATTCGGTCAACCGCAGACCTGGCGTGCGCCACCCCGGCCTTCAGGCGTTTCAGCGACGCACCGGTATCCGCCAGGACCAGTCCTATCGCACTGGTATACAGGCCCGAGGCCGCGTTCAGCAGCCTGATCTCCTGCTCGTCGAGCTGGTTCCATTCGACCCTGCTCAGCGCGGCTCGATGTCCGATCCGCCAGTCGCCGAGCGCAATCGCCGCATCGCGCAGTTGATTGCCCAGCTCGAACGCATCATCCTCCGTCAGTTTATCCATGTGACATATCGTCTTCATCGCGAAACTTCGATCAGTTTCCGGTAAGCGGAACGAAGTTCGTCCGTATGCCGCCTGAGCCGGCCATTGAACTCGTCTCCGCCTATCGCATCTTTGTTCTCGTACAGGAAACGATGGCCCTGGGCGATCTTTTCCAGTACCACGCCGTAGTTTTGAGCAATCCGTATGCGGCTGTCGACCCGGTCCAGCGCTTCTGCCCTGGCCTGCTTCGCCAGCGCCATCGCGACGGGCTCTGCCGGATTGTCCGGCGCAAGCATGAAGTTATCATAATACCGTCCAACCAGCGCGACTTCGACCTGCAAGTCGGCGACGATGCCTTTCTCCACGATCCTGCGTGTTGCCCCGATCACATCCTGCAGGGGTGCCTCGGCATCCCGGATAAGCGAACGGATCTCGCCCAGGCGGTAGGCAGCCGTAAGAGCCCTGGCGGCAAGCGTGGATAACGCCCCGGCTGCCTGCTTCTCGTCACCCGTCAGCAACGCTGCTTCGGTGAGACTCGAACTGAAATCCTTCAACGATCTGTCATATGGCCGAATGTCGCCGGATGCCAGGGCGGCCAGGCTGTCCATGTAATCGGACATCGTCTCCTGCAGCAGACCCAGAGCGGCCTGCTGAGCCTGGCGGCGCATCTTCTGTGCTTCGAGTTCCCCATGGAATTTTTCCGATTGATACTGTTTTCGACGATCGAGCGTGCCGATATAGTCCCGGATGAGCGCGTCGTTGCGCGCAGCGTTGTGGGAAAGCGATGCGAACGTCCGGATTTCCTTGAAGCTGGCGCAACCGGAGATACCGGCCGCCAGGACAAGCGCGGCAACAAGGTTGATGACCGCGGAGACCGGCCAGATTCCCTTGCGGATTCCTCTTGCCCCGCTCATTGCAGATACGCCCGATTCATCAAAGTCATCAATGGCTTTCTGCCGGTTCATCCGGTGTCGGGCAGGTTACGATCAGGACATCGCAGAAGCATTGTTCCAGGACATGGCGGGAACTGCTGCCCAGCAGGAATTCGTCCATGCGGGATCGGCCGTGCTTTCCCATCACGATCAGGTCCGGCTTCAATTCCCTGGCGTGATCGCAGATGACATGGCCTGGATGGCCGAAAATGATCATGCGGGAGAAATGCCGATGGTCTGCCTCCAGATCCGCAATGAACCGGTTCAGATCGAGACGGGCATCTTCGGCGGCCTTCACGTGATAATCGTGGATGATGTCATGGGCAACGTTTACATACCGCATCTGCTCTTCCACCACGACATCGAATACATATAGAAAAGTGATGTGCGCAGCAGGCGCGATTCGCAGCGCCAGTTGCGCCGCACGCTTCGAATTCACGGAAAGGTCGACGGGAACCAGCACCTTCCGGTAGGGTTCCGTGGATGGGTTTTTTACCACGAGCAGGGGCGTTCTGCTCATGCGGGCCAATCTGTCCGTCGTATTGCCGAGGAACAGATCGGTAAAGAAATTGCCTCCGCGCGCACCGATGACCGTCAGTTCGACGGGCAGCTCTTCCGCTCTGGCAACGATTTCCGTCTCCGGCCGCCCGAAGCGGACATTACCCGCGCATTGAATCCCGTAGTTGTCATGCAACAGCCCGCAAGTCAGGCCCAATTCGCGCATGGTGCGTTCCGCCACCCGTGCCTCCGCCTCAGCCGGCGTCTTCTTCAGAACGAGGCCGAGCGCATCCGGTAATCCCCCCTCCTTTACGGTCAGCAATTCCACTGCGTCGCATCCCAGATCGGCGCACAGCATGGCGGCGCGCGTCGCGGCGCGCCGGGAGAACTCGGAAAGATCGGACGCTACCAGAATAGTCTTGATGCTGACCTCCTTCTTATTTTGCAGCTCGGATTGGAGCATCGATGCGAATCATGGGCAATGCAATTTACCGCAAAAGCCGGAATGCTGCATTATCGGCAGAGCCGGAGAACCACAAACATTCGATAAACCATACCGTAGCGTTGTCC
>CAZYYR010000041.1:0-5939 GCA_964651465.1 uncultured Nitrosospira sp. | reverse complement strand
AGAAGTCGCCAGCAACCGATTTTAATGGACATGAAAAAGCTTTGTACCGCAACGAACCTCATGGAAGCCCATATCATGCTCGATCTGCTCGAGCACGCCAACATCCCTGCCAGGCTGTTCAACGAGCACGCCCAGGGCGGCCTCGGGGATATTCCTTTTACCCATGCCTATCCGGAAGTGTGGGTCATCCGCGACAGCGACCTCGAACGAGGCGAGGAGATTGTCAGGGCTTTCGAAAAAGCGCCGGTGGACGGACGGATCGTGTTCTGCCGGGCATGCAACGAAGAGAATCCATACAACTTCCAGCTGTGCTGGCATTGCGGCGCCGGGCTGGAGTGAAAGCCTTCTGTCGCCCATTCCTGAACCCTGTGCGGTAAATGTCTCATGGCCGTCGACAGGCCCTAAAAAACATAACGCGCGTTTACGCCAACCATCACGCTGCGGCGGGGCGCAGGTTCATAGAAGCGGCCATTGCCTTCATTGACAATGACCGAGCCCACATACTTCGTACCTGTAACGTTGTCCACGCGCACGAACCCGCTCAGGTTCCAGCGCGCCCACCGATGCAGATACGCGAACCGGACGTTGGCAAGGGCGTATTGTTTCGCAGCTTCGGTATTGGTGTCATCGGCAAAAATCCTGTCGCGATAAATACCTTCCACCGCCGCTGAAAAACCGGGCGATCCCCGCCGCCAGGCCAGTTCAGCAAAGGCGGTGTTGCGCGGCACGCCGGGGATGAAATTTCCTCTAGCGACGGTAACGGGCGTCATCGCCGGGCCGCGATGAGAGGTATAGGCATCTTCGAACCTCGCCTCGAGATAAGTGTAGGATAAATAGGCGGAGAGATTGCGGCCGAGGCGGGAATCGGCCGAAACTTCCACCCCGCGCCGCCGCGTATCGGCTGCATTCTGGAAGGTGGCTCGTCCACCCGAATTGGTGGAGGGCAGGATTTCGTTAGTGACGAAGCTTTCGAAAACAGCCAGATTGATGCGTGTATGATCCGTAGCCAGCCATTTGACCCCGGCTTCGACGTTGCGGCTTTTGCTGGGCCGCAGAGCGAAGTTGAGGCCGGAGGCGCCATCCGTCCGGTAGGCAAGCTCGGCGAACGTGGGCGTCTCGAAGCCTGTTCCCCCGCTGATGTACAGATTGAGCGAACCCGTTGCCCGATACAGCAGCCCTGCAACAGGATTGATATTGCGGAAAGTCACGCTCCCGCTGTCATCGCCGCTGCCTGCCCGTCGGAAAAAATCCCTGGATTCGAACTTGACCTCGGTATGGCGTACCCCGGCAGAGAGCGACCAATCGGGAACGAAGCGCCATTCGGCCTGTGCGTACTGACTGAGACTGGCGACGGTATTATCCTCGTTGCGGCGCAAATTTCCGCGCACTCCCAGGGTGGCTCCCGAGAAATTCTCGAATCCCTTGCGCCGCTCGCTCGATATTTCATAATCGATGCTGGCAGTGACTGTCAGCGGACGCGGGCCGTTGCCACGATGCGCCCAGCGCAGGCCCGCTCCGCCGAATTGCCGATCCAGGTCGATCACACCACCGGAGTGGGTGACCGGAGCCTGCGCACCCACCGGAATCGCGAGAAACTGCTCGATCTGCCGGTCTCCCCCATAGCCGATCAGCTTGACGCTGTTTTCCGCGGAAAAACGGTGCTCGTAAACGAAGCCGCCCTGCGTGTTGTCGATGCGCTTGCGGGTATTGAACAGCCTTGCGTTCGGACTCGCCTGGCGCCGGTTCACGGCAACCTCATCGCGCGTCAGCCCCTGTGGGTCCTGGGTGCTGCCCTGGTACAGTTCATTGGCGACCAGTGTGAGCGTCCCGTCATGCTCGAACTGATACGTAAGCTTGGCGCTTGCCTGGTAGCGGGTGGCCGCGCTGTGATCGCGGTAGCCGCTGGTCTGGAAGCGGGAAACATCCACCACGTAATTGAAAGGACCGGTAGCCTTGTCCGTACTGCCCAATGTTCCCCCCAGCTTGATTTCCCCGCGCGTCGTACCGTAGCTGCCCCCCATCATGGTGCCGGACAATGTTGTCTCCGCCGGCCCGTTCTCGGTGTAGGCATTGATGACGCCTCCGGCCGCGTTGCCGTACAGTGCCGCAAACGGCCCCCGCAACACCTCGATGCGCCTGGTCGAACCCAGGTTGATATTGGCGGCCTGCCCCTGGCCATCCGGCATGGTGGCCGGAATGTCATCGACGAACATGCGTATGCCGCGTATGCCGAACGCCGAGCGCGCCCCGAAGCCACGGCTGGATACCTGCAGGTCCTGGGCGTAATTCTGCCGGTTCTGGATGACCAGCCCGGGAACACGGGAAAGCGCTTCGGAAAGATTTACGCGCGGCTGGCTGTCCTGGATGACCAGCCCTCCCACCGAATCGATCGACATGGGCAGCGAGAAGCTTGCCTGCTCGACACGCGTGCCGGTAATGACGACAGGATCGAGGACAGGCAGCGTGGCGGTGGAACCTTCCACCCCTGGTTTCGCCTGCTGTACAGCCGATCTGGAAGCCGAGGCGGCTGCCGGCTGTTCCTCCGGTTGCGCCAGAGAAGCACCCGGCACCAGTGCGAGGATGGGTTGGGCAATGATTCCGGCGGCCAATCTCCAGTTCAGCTTCTTCGATTTGCGCGCTTCATTCCGGAAGATCACGGGGATATGGCGAGCGGATGAACGAGATACGAAAGAAGGTCCATTTTTACAGCACATGATGGCCGGCCAGGCACCGTCCTGCTTTCAGGAGGAAACACCTGCGCATAACCGGATGAGACCCAGAGGATGTCCCCATGGCCCTTCCGGCCAGATCGGTTTCCCTGGAAAAAAAGCAGCGGAATTACGATGAGAATTCCACTGCCCTATCCTTCAATGGTCTTTCCTCGATGGAAAGCATGACAAGCGCTGCTCACGAGGCCCTAATATCCTGCGCCGCCGGGCATCGAGGAGGACGGCATCATCGGACCAAGGGAAGGCGAAGGCGAGGAAGACTGTTTTTCGAGCTTCTCCTTTCCGGCGGCGGCATCCGCGTTTACCTTCTGCACTGCTTCATTTATCCGTGTCTGCTCACCAGTTGCGGTCTTGTTTATCGCTGTGCTGTCTGCATTTGCTTCCTTCACCATGCATTCATGGTAAGCCTGTATCTGATTCTGCCACGTACCGATTTTCGCAGCGCTCTGATTGAAGGCGGTTATGCTGTTCGAATCGACCACCGGAGCCTCCGGGAAGGCACCGCATCCGCTGGGTGACCATTCGCCATTTTCCAGCACACCGGCATTTACTGCGGAAGCGGCGAGAAACATGGCAGATGCAGACAAAAGAATTGTTCGATTCATAGGGTATTGACCTCCGTATGCATTATGGGGATGCGGCCTGATCGGCGATTCTGGCCGGAGCGTTATTTCGGCATTGCTCTGCCATTCGGGGAATATACGCCTTTGAGCGCGCATACGCTAATATAGCCGGTTTCGAGCAGCCGTTCCCAGAGTTTGCCTCTATCTCCCCATTCCCAAACAGCCAGCTCGTCGGCGACGAGAGGCAGCCTCATGCAAGGCTTTTCGATATGGCGCGATGGGCTGGCGAAGTTCGTTCTCCTGTTTTTCGGCATTGCCTTGTGGCACAAGGGATTGAGCTTCCACGCCTATTATCTCCTGCCGCTGGCCTGGATCCTGGATGGAGGTCTCTTGCGCTTCCGCCAGACGGTCGGAGAACCACTGGTGGCCGGCATACTCATCCTGTGCTGCGTTCTTGCCGCTGGCTTGCTGTGGAGCGACGATGCAAGGGCGGGATTCAAGGTCTGGCAGAGATATTCCACATTCCTGGTATTTATCCCCTATGTCTCCCTCCTGAACAGCACCCGGCTTCCCTGGGCCGTCGGCGGCGCGGTGACAGGGTATTTCGGGGCCTTGTCCATCGGGCTTTATCAATGGCTGGCAGTGGGCGTGCAGGGCATTCCCCCCCTGGCCATGCCCTACCTGCACTTTTCATCCATGCTCGGGATCGGAGCGATCCTGACGATATATCTCGCCAGCCTTGCCGGTGCTGGCAAAGCGGCGGAAAGAACTTTCTGGTGGTGCCTGGCGATTCTTCTGCTTTTCGTTCAATTTAGCCAGCATGCAAGGGGTATACTTGCCGCCACCCTTGCGTCGTCGCTGTTCCTGGTCATCCTTCTCTACCGGAAGGAGCTGAAGAAGCTGATCACGGTCATTGCATTCCTGGCTGTGGCGACCGGCCTTTTTGCCTACGGCAGCGACAGTTTTCATGAAAGGCTGGCCCAGGCCAGGCAGGACATGGCGCTCGTCAGCGATGGAAATTACCATTCCAGCCTGGGGTACCGTTTTGCGATCTGGGACGTTGGGATGCATGGAATCGCCGAACGCCCCCTGCTTGGACATGGTACCGGCATGGCGGCAAGGTACTTCGACAAAACGGTCCAGACTTACAAGGACGGACTCTATAAGAGCGCACTGGGATCTTACGATACGCTTCATTACCATAACGACTGGATCGAGATCGGCATGCATACAGGTGCACTGGGCCTGGCGGCCTATGCATTTTTTCTGTGGAGCTGGTTCCGGACATACAGGACGCACAGGCTGGGCATCCTGGGGGCCGCACTGGTCTGCTTCATCCTGATCTGCGGACTGACGGACAATCTGGTTTTTTTCCGGCAGATCATATACCTTCTGCTTGTCGTTACCGCCATCGGCATCACCGGGCGAGAAGGGATGCAGAAATATCCGTCGCCCGCAAAAATGCGGACTGTCGGGATATGACGATCCATGGATATCCGTTCATGCCAATACCGGCAGTAAACCCTGATTGATGCGTGTCTGTTTCGTATCGCATTCCAGCCGGCGTTACGGTGCGGAACTTGCACTGGTGGAATTGCTGCAGGGCCTGAGCAGGCTGGGAGTGGAGTGCCTGGTATTCGTACCCAGGGAAGGCCCCCTTCTCGCCGAACTCGATCGGCTGAACATAAAGTGGCGTATTCTTAAGTACCCCTGGTGGTGGAAATCCCGTCGAAAATCGCTGGTCCATCGCATCCTCCGGACACTCGCGGGGCTGATATCCGCCGTCCGCATGGCAACGATTCTGGCGCAATGGCGCTGCGACGTGGTGTATACCAACACGGTTGCCGTCAATACAGGCGCGTTGGCAGCATGGCTGGCGCGCAAGCCTCATGTATGGCACCTGCATGAGTCGGTCTATCGGGATCCCGGGCTGAAGTTCGATGTCGGAGATCGCTTTGCGCCATACCTGATCGATCGATTATCCACGCTCATCGTCGTGGTGTCCGATGTACTCGAAAAGGAATATTCGGGGGATATCAGCCCAGGCAAAGTAAGACGGGTTTATCAATCCGTATCGCTGCCGGACAGGGTTGAGGAACAAACCCCCTCCCCGGCCATCAAAAAACACTTTCAGTGCGCGATCGTCGGCTCGCTGGAGCCCCGCAAGGGGCAGGCTGAAGCCATCGAAGCTCTGTCGAGACTGGTCAGGCGAGGCGTGGATGCCCGTTTGACGGTAGTGGGCGGAGATGAAAAGCACTTTCGGGAAGAACTGCAGGAACAGGTTGTGCGGCATGGTCTGCAAACCCGCGTGGAATTTACAGGTTACGTCAACGATCCCGTAAAGTTCATAGGAAGTGCGGACGTTATACTGATGTGCTCGCAATGGGAGGCATTCGGGCGGGTAACTGTGGCAGCGATGCTGTCAGGTAAACCCGTCATTGGCACGGCGGATAGCGGAGCAACTGCCGAACTGATCCAGGATGGGGTCACCGGATTGCTTTATGAACGCGGCGGGCCGGATGAACTGGCGGACAAGATGCAATATCTCCATGAGAATCCCCAGGAACGGGCAAAGCTGGGAAAAGCGGCCCGCATATGGGCGGAGGGACGTTTTACCCGGGACAGATATGCCAGGGAGATACTCTCC
>CAZYYR010000040.1:2507-14511 GCA_964651465.1 uncultured Nitrosospira sp. | reverse complement strand
CATGCCAAGTCCATCCTCAGCCGCAACCAGTCGCCGGATATCCCCTTCGGCATCTCGCTCAATCCTTATCGCGGTTGCGAACACGGCTGTATCTACTGTTTTGCCCGGCCCACGCACAGCTATCTCGGATTGTCGCCGGGACTGGATTTCGAGAGCAGGATTTTTGCAAAGATCAATGCGCCGGAACTGCTGAGGCGTGAACTGGCGAAAGCGTCCCACATCCCGGAACCGATCGCGCTCGGAGTCAATACAGACGCCTACCAGCCGTGCGAGCGCGATCTGCAGCTGACCCGGCGGGTATTGGAGGTTCTGCACGAGTGCGAGCATCCGGTGGCGCTGATCACGAAATCCGCGCTAATCGAGCGCGACATCGACCTGCTGGCGGAGATGGCATCGAGGCGGCAGGCGATGGCAGCGGTGACCATCACCACGCTCGACCCGGCAGTGGCGCGCACGCTCGAACCCCGTGCCGCCGCACCTGCTCGCCGCCTGCGCACGATCCGCACTTTGGCCGATGCCGGGATTCCGGTAGGTATCAGCGTCGCGCCGGTCATCCCTTTCGTCACCGAACCGGATCTCGAGCGCATCCTTGCGGCCGCGGCGGAGGCCGGCGCGACCAGTGCGGGCTACATCATCCTGCGCTTGCCCTGGGAAGTGAGCCCCCTGTTCCGGCAATGGCTGGAAGCCCATTTCCCGGAGCGGGCTGCGCGCGTGATGAACCGGGTGCGCGACATGCGCGGAGGGAAGGATTACGACTCCAGCTTCGGCAAGCGCATGCGCGGCGAAGGCGTCTGGGCAGACCTGCTGCGCCAGCGCTTCGACAAGGCGGTCAGCCGCCTGGGCCTCGGTACGCGCCGGAAAGACTACACAGGAATGGACTGTTCACGTTTCCGCAGACCGGCCATCGATTCCTCGACCGCGCCACCAGCGGCTTCAAAGGCAGCTGCCAAAGCGAGAAACAAGGAACAGCAAGACTCCAAAAACCAGTTCGAGCTATTTTAGGGAAGCGCTGAATAAATCTTCGCTGAACCGGGCGGAACAGCATGCTGCAACTCATGGGTTCCAGATGCGGTATCGACGGCTTCCAGCCGCATCCACAGGCACTTGCCCCTGCTTTCCTTTTCTATTTTCTCAAGCTGCTGCGCATGGGCCTCCAGTTCTTCCCGGCTGGCCGGCAGCACGATCAGTTCCAGTTCCCCCAGATCGATACCGGCATCGAATGCGGACGGGACTTCCAGTTCCATCAGCAGGCTGTCCTGCCCGCGTGTCATGGCCAGGTATACCTCTGCGAGCAATTCCGCATCCAGCAGGGCGCCGTGCAGCGTGCGTCTGGTATTGTCCACCTCGTAACGCTCGCACAAAGCATCCAGATTGTTTTTCTTGCCCGGATACAGCTCCTTGGCCATCTTCAGAGTATCCGTCACACTGCGGCAGCAATCGCCGAGGCACGGCTGTTCCGCCAGTGCCAGCTCATGATCGAGAAATCCGACGTCGAAGGACGCGTTGTGCATGATTAGCTCGGCATCTGCAATGAAATCGAGCAATTCGCGCGCGACATCGCGAAATTTCTGCTTGTCCTGGAGAAATTCGATGGTCAGCCCATGAACCTGCAGCGCGCCTTCTTCGATCTCGCGCTCGGGATTCAGGTAATAGTGCAGACGCCGGCCGGTCAATCTCCGGCTCAGCATTTCAACTGCCGCGATTTCGATGATGCGGTGACCCAGCCGGGGCTCCAGCCCCGTCGTTTCGGTATCGATGAAAATCTGGCGCATCAATAAAATTCCCGCCTGAACTTGCTAATGCTGGCCCCCTTCCACGGGAGACAGGGTGTTCCCGGGGCCAGAATGTGCCAGAACGGACTGCACCCCGCGATTGGCCAGTCTGTCCGCATACTCGTTTCCATCATGTCCGGAATGACCGCGTACCCATAACCACTCGATGCGATGGCGCTGGGCCAGCGCATCCAGCTCCCGCCACAGGTCGCCGTTCTTGACCGCCTTCCTGTCTGCGGTGAGCCAGTTGCGTTTTTTCCAGGCGTGTATCCACTCGCTGATGCCCTTCTGCACATAGAGGGAATCCGTATGCAGGCGCACCTCGCACGGCCTGGTCAGCGCTTCCAGCGCCCGGATGACGGCCAGCAGCTCCATGCGGTTATTGGTGGTCAGTGGCTCGCCGCCAAACAGCTCCCGCCTGTGTCCGTTACACTCCATCAATGCGCCCCACCCGCCGACACCGGGATTGCCCTTGCAGGCGCCATCCGTATAGATATCCACCACGGCAGACCCCATCGATCTCACTTTTCGCTGTTCACGGCAATCCTGCGACGCGCCGCCCTGCGCGGCTCCTGTTCCGTCGCGACGCCCTTGAGCTTCTGCGCCACCGGCGCCATGGCTCTTCTCTTTGCCCTCACTTCCTTCCACTCGGGCTTGATGACGCGCATGCCGTGCACGCGCTTGACCGCGGTCAGAAAGTACACTCCCCCGGAAAAAGGCCACCAGCGGTCTCCCACGGCTTCCATGAAGCTGAACCGTTTCCGCCATTTTTCCTGGCTGAATGGAGGAACGTAGCAGCACAGCCGATCCTCCGTGATCTCGAAATCCAGCAGGGTCAACCAGTCCTTGAGGCGGGGCAGGGAAATGAAGTTGCCGTGCCAGGGAAAACTGCCGGATGGAGAGCCGAACAGCCCGCGCACGCCCCACAGGCTGCGGGGATTGAATCCGCAAACGATGACGTGACCCTCGGCCATGAGCACACGCTGCACCTCCCGCAGAATCTGGTGTGGATTGGATTCGAATTCAAGCACATGAGGCAGCAGGACCAGATCGATGCTATTGGTCTCGATGGGCAGAAAATCGGGGGCGGCCAGCACTGCTGCTCCTCCTTCGGTGGCAGCACAGAACTGCAGCGTCATCCGGTTGGCCCGCAAAAAATCGTATTGCGGGAACCCGACCTGCATGGCATTGTAGCCAAAGACATCGGCTACCGCCCTGTCGAAATGGTTTTGCTCCCGTTCCAGCAGATACTGGCCCAGGCAGGTTTCAAACCATTCCCGTCTGTTCTTCGTGGGCATACATATATAATATCAGGGAACACTTGGCCTGATCAGACAGGCTACGCAGCAGCCGGGACATTTTCGTATCGGGTCTCGGTACGGGTATTGCATTCATATTCGTTATCCCCAGGTGCCCAAGGGTTGCCTGGTGCCGGGTTATCCCGCTGGATGGTTCTCTTATCATGTCGATCCCGCATATCGTCCCCGTTCGCGCTTTCACCGACAATTATATCTGGGTGATCCGCGACCACACCCGCGCTGCTGTGGTCGACCCGGGTGACGCCGCACCTGTGCTGGATTACCTGGCGCGGGAAAAATTGCAGCTTGTCGCCATTCTCAATACCCATCATCACCGTGACCACGTCGGCGGAAACGCCGGGCTGTTGCGGGAATTCAAAGTACCGGTATACGGCCCGGCCAATGAATCGATTCCCACCCTCACTTGCCCCCTCAAGGAATACCATGATGTGGAAAGTGAGGAAGGCTGCGCCCGTATTCCGGAATTCGCGCTCAGCCTGAGGGTGCTCGACATCCCCGGCCACACTGCGGGACACATTGCCTATTATGGCGCAAACCTGCTGTTTTGTGGCGACACCCTCTTTTCCTGCGGCTGTGGACGGCTGTTCGAGGGCACACCCGAGCAAATGGTGGATTCGCTTGAGAAACTGGCGGATCTGCCCATGGACACACAGGTCTACTGCGGACATGAATACACTCTCAACAATATACGCTTCGCTCGGGCGGTCGAACCGGGAAACCAGGCGCTGAGAGAACGTGAGGCAACGGTCGAAGATCTGCATCGCCTGAATATGCCTACCCTGCCTTCCACCATCCGCATGGAGAAAGCCTTCAATCCGTTCCTGCGCTGCGGGGAATCGGAAGTGATCCGGAGCGCCAGTCGATACGCCGGCAAACCGTTGACTGACCGTCTCGACGTATTTGCGGCCCTCCGCGACTGGAAGAACAACTTCAGGGCCTGAGCAGCAGGCTATCCCTCTCGTCAAGCGGACTGATACAAGAGCGCTCCGACAGACACGCTGCCTCCCGCGGCATCGGGAGAGCTTGTCGCACATTCATGCGAATTGCATTCCCCTGCGTCGCCCCCTCGAATAAAACCATGAAACATTTAAGGATTTAAAAAAGGATGAATAGCCCCAGAATTGCCTTTCCCCTGCATATATGCTTTACTTCGATTGTCATCCTGGCGCACACTACCCGTTCAATAAAAGCACATTGCTTTCCCGCGCCATTCCACGTCGAGACTTCATCCCATGTCTCGGCCCTTGTCCCGGTTCAGCAGTGAACGGCATATGAGCAACCGGCAAGGACAGCCAAAGGAGGAAACAGCATGAATCCATTGGAGCAGTTGTCGCAATATGGTCAATCCGTATGGCTGGACTTCATCAGCCGCGATCTCATCAATACAGGAAAACTGCAGCGCATGGTCACCGAGGACGGCCTGAGCGGCGTGACCAGTAATCCCAGCATATTCGAGCAGGCGATCGGGGGCGGGAACGCTTACGATAGCGCATTGCGCGAGTTGCTGCAAAAGGATGACCGGCAGACTGAAAAAGCACTGTTCGAGGCGTTGGCGGTAGCGGATATCCGCATGGCGGCGGATGTGCTGCGGCCAGTATACGATGAAACCAGCGGCGGGGATGGTTATGTCAGCCTCGAAGTCTCGCCGCATCTCGCCCATGATACGGGGGGCAGCGTGGCAGAAGCGCGGCGGTTGTGGCAAGCGGTGGAGCGCCCCAATCTGATGATCAAGATTCCCGCCACGCCGCAAGGTATTCCCGCTATCGAGCAACTCACCAGTGAAGGCATCAATGTCAATGTCACCCTGATGTTTTCGCTGGCTCACTATGAGGCCGTGGCGCATGCGTATATTTCCGGCCTCGAGCGCCGGGAATCATTGTCCCCTGGTGGAACCAAGAAATGGCCGGTTTCAGTTGCATCGTTTTTCGTGAGCCGCGTAGACAATGCTGTCGACCCTCTGCTGGAAAAGGCGGGAACGCCCGAAGCACTCGGCCTGCGCGGCAGAATAGCCATCGCCAATGCCAAGCTCGCCTACCGGCGTTTCCGCCAGATATTCCATGACACACCGTTCACTTCCTGGCGCGACAAGGGCGCACCTGTGCAGCGCCCGCTGTGGGGCAGCACCAGCACGAAGAATCCCGCCTACTCGGACGTGCTGTACGTCGAAGAGCTGATCGGCCCCGATACCGTCAACACCATTCCGCTCAAAACGCTCGATGCGTTTCGCGATCACGGCCGCCCGCACGAAACCCTGCAGGAAAATGTCACGCAGGCGGAATCGGATATTGCGAAACTGAAAAGTCTGGGCATCGATTTCAACGCCGTTACCGAAAAGCTGCAGGATGATGGGGTAACGTCTTTTGTGCAAGCGTACGACAAACTGCTGGGGGCGCTGAAAGCCAAGCGCGGCAATCTGGTTGCCGAACCGCTGTAGCGCTCGCAACACTACAGCGCATTATCTCGTCGAAAGGGAGGAGCGATGGAGCTCGGAATGATCGGATTGGGCCGCATGGGCGGGTCTATGTCGCAACGATTGATACAGGCCGGACATCGCGTAACCGGTTATGCCCGCAGCCAGGAAGCAATCAAACGGCTGGCTGAAAAAGGGTTGACGCCCGCTGCGTCGCTAGGCGACCTCGTCGGCAAACTGAAATCACCGCGCATCATCTGGCTGATGATTCCCGCAGGGGCGCCGGTGGACGAAACGATCACCGCACTGCTTCCGCTGCTGGCTCGAGATGACATCGTTATTGACGGAGGCAACTCCAACTACAAGGATACGCAGCATCGGGCACGAACACTGCGGGAAAGCGGCCTGCATTATGTCGATGTGGGCACCAGCGGCGGCGTATGGGGGCTGCAGAATGGCTACAGCATCATGGTGGGTGGGGAGCAGGCCGTGGTTGCGCACCTGCGGCCCATCTTCGAAGCCCTGGCGCCTGGTGCCGACAAGGGATGGGGGCATGTGGGCCCCTCGGGCGCCGGACATTTCACGAAGATGATTCACAATGGCATCGAGTACGGCCTGATGCAGGCGTACAGCGAGGGCTTCGCCATCATGCGCCACAAGGAAGAATTCAATCTGGACCTGCATCAGGTAGCCGAGATATGGCGCGAGGGAAGCGTGGTGCAATCCTGGCTGCTCGACCTGACCGCCGCCGCGCTGGCCGAAAATCCGCATCTCGATGGCATTGCCCCATATGTTTCGGACTCTGGTGAAGGACGCTGGACGGTAGCCGAAGCGATCGATCTCGACGTAGCGGCACCGGTCATTACTCTGGCATTGCTGCAACGGCTGCGGTCACGCGATCCGGATTCGTTTTCCGACAAGCTGCTATCCGCCCTGCGCAATCAGTTCGGAGGGCATGCAATGAAAAAGGAATGAAAGAGAGCCGTTAATCCATACAACACCCCGTCAGCGAAGATTCGTTCAGCGCTTCCCTGGTTTTTTCACGCCCCGAACATGACGGGGTTGATCGTGCCGTATCCCAGTCCCTGCAATTTCTTATCCTCCCGCTCCCATCCTTCCTTTTAGAGGGACAGACATTCAAGCTTCTTCCCGCTGCACCCCATCATTGTGATCAAAAGACCACATCTTCTTCACAAATCGTTAAGCCCCCACGCTGAGCCGGATTCAACTTTTTTATGCAAATAAAGCATATTAGCCGCTCATCCTTCAATCACCTATCGTCATACGGTATATTCAGCCTAACCTGTTGAATAAATTTAATTAAATACAAGTTTCAGGAAGTGACATCAGCATATTATCCTGAAAGGTTGACGTCGATCAGGAAAAATACACTTTCCCCATAATTTACTTGACAAACACACGTGCATCACATATTCTTCACACATACTTCACAAGTCGAATATTGTGTTCGATTTGCCAAGGGTAGCAAGGTAGGTAAAAAAGTCATACGGAAGCAAAGCAAAAAGGAAACAGGTCTTTCCCGATCGAAGCCGGAGGGTATGATGAAGAACGGAAAGTTTGTTGCTACTGTCTATATGTTGAGCTTGTTGGCAGCTTTGGTCTCGACGGCAGATGCCGCTGAGATAACCGATGTCGACGTTGCCGCCCAGAATGCCGTAACCCGCAGTGATCACGAAGCCGTCGCGAAGTACTATGAAGACGCAGCCCGGGATATGCTGGCAAAAGAGCAGGAACAAAAATCGCTACTTGAGCATTATGAGAGCAAAAGTTATCTCTATGGCAGAAATGCTCAGGATCTGCAGGCTCGTACCCATGCGTTGATACACAAGTACGATCAGGCAGCGAAGGCCGATATAAAAGAAGCCAGCCTGCACCGGCAAATGGCCTTGAATACCGGTGAACCCGGTGTACAGAGGCTGAGTGCCCGATAAACCACTCCGGAATAACGCTGTCTTCACAGAACAGTTGCTCAAGTGCAATGTATGGCAGGGTTCCTCTCCATATATTGCAGGCTGATTCCCTACAGCGATTCTCTATTCCACTTTGTACCAAGTCTGGTTAATGTAGCCGGTTTCATAGCCACATTAACCGGGCTTTCGTCCCATCCCCGCATCCGCTTTCCCTTCCAGGCAGGACATGGCAAGTCCTTCCCCAGTTCATCATTTCAGCAGTTAAAAAATATGGCCAGGTTGACGAAGTCCCGTTACTGGGCTATTTTTTGCATGGCGATCCCTTTTTTTCTGCTTCCCGGTTCTGGATGATTCCGACAAGGCATTTTTTTCCCATCCTGTCCCTGCTCGGTGCATTGACCCTGGCCAGCCCGCCCCTGCCTGCCGTGGAGCCTTTGCATCGCACCATAGTTGTACAGAATGCCTCCCCGGTAAGTAGCAATGAGCTATTGGAGAGATACTATGAGGATGAAGCACGGAAAAAACATGAGTCGATAGCCTGGTATTACGAAGAAGAAGCAAAAAAGAATCAGGCCAGGACGGAAGAATTAAAGCTGCTGCTCAAACATTATGAGAATAAAAGCTATCTGTACGGCAAAAAGGCGCAGGATCTGCAGGCACACACAAGTGCTCTGTTGCATAAACACACGCAGGCAGCAAGCGCAGACGCCGCGGAAGCTGCTGCCCACCGGCGGATCGCAATAAAGTTCAAGGAAAAGATCGATTCCACTCCACAGATGCAAAAAGTCAGCGTGATCGAAAAACCTGGCCAGCCTTAAAACCTCGCCTACCTTCGAAGTCTTCTTCGAACGTTTCTCTCACGCCTCATTTCTCCCTCGAAGGTGAAAGACAGAATCAACCGGGATGGTCAATCCATCAGGCGATACGGCACGAGCTCCAGCATTTGGCACAGTTTGGCCCAAGCCATCATCCAGGCCATCCGAACTCATCTGTACCCTGCGAATCCGTTGCGGTAACCGCAGTTCAAGCAAATGAATTGCCCGCAGCCACAGCGGCACTAAATTTTGGAATCGACCGCGACATACGTATTCCGTTTGAAGCTCGAAACGAAACCTAGGAGGAACATCCATGCGTAACCTGTTCGAAAATGATCATCTGGGCAAGCTCATCCTGCGCCTGACAGTGGGAGGATTGATGCTGCTTCACGGCGTTCACAAGATATTCAATCCCGGTTCGCTGGACTTCATCAGTAAGCAACTGACAGGCGTCAATCTACCCTCCGCGCTGGCATACGGTGTCTATCTGGGCGAGGTCGTCGCGGCATTGATGATTATCCTGGGAATTTTTTCCCGTATCGGTGGCCTGCTGGTTTTTGGCAATATGATATTCGCACTTGCCCTCGCGCATCGCAGCGAACTTTTTACCCTGACAAAGATGGGGGGCTGGGCGATCGAACTGCAGGCCTTTTATTTGTTCTGCGGCCTTGCCATATTATTCCTCGGGAGCGGTAAAATAGCGATGCGGCCCGATTAGCCATCCCGACGGGGCTGTAATAGTCATTGATCAAACAAGAATGAGAGGCATCCCGAACTCATGAATAACACCCTTTCCCAGCAATGCCGATGGCACGAATTTCCTGATCTATCTGCTCTCCAGGAAGCCGCAGTGGCTGCCATCCTTGACAGTGCCGCCCTCGCCATCAACGAACGCGGCCGCTTTAATCTGGTGCTCGCGGGTGGGGAAACCCCACGGGAGATATACCGGAGACTGCGCGAAATACCGACGGACTGGTCTCTCTGGCACATCTATTTCGGCGATGAACGGTGCATGCCGCCCACCGACGAGGAACTGAACGCGCACATGGCGGAAGAGGCATGGCTCCAGCATGTATCCATTCCCCCGGCCCAGGTACACGTGATTCCGAATGGTCCGCGTGCGGACAAGGCGGCTGAAGCCTATGCGCAGACGTTGCGCGGTGTGGACACATTCGACCTGACATTGCTGGGACTTGGCAAGGACGGTCATACGGCAAGTCTCTTTCCCGGCAATGACTGGGGCATTGGGCCTGACTCTCCTGATACGCTGGCCATCTTCAATTCGCCGATCCGTCCGCCACAGCGCGTATCGCTGAGCGCCGCACGGCTCAACCGCTCACGACGCGTAATATTCCTGGTGAGCGGTGAATCCAAGCATCAGGCCGTAACAAGATGGCGAAATGGCGAGAATATTCCCGCGCGTGCAATAACGGGCGAGTCGGGGGTCGATGTACTGGTTGAGTCCGGCTTGTTGCTGCCTGGAGGTTGAGAGGACTGGGCTGCGTGGAAATCGAATCGAGAGGGAATCGAGACGGTGGCCTGCCGAGGGAAGTGAGGAAAGAGCAAAACAGGCAAACGGGAGGCAAAAAAAAAGGAGTAGAAACTACTCCTTTTGGGGAAGAAATCTGAATCGACATAACTCTCCGCCTCGCGCCATGCATTCGTGCTGTTCGACCTTACTGTCGGTAAACGTCTCCATGAGGCCCCTGTCGAGGTGACAGATTTCAAAATCCTTGACAGCCATCTGGTGAAACACACAATTATCCGCTTCGATTACTTGCTCCCCCTCCGGCAAGGTAGTGCTTTTTGCATTGTAGCCGAGCTGGTCCATCACTTCGGCCAGTTTGTCGATTTTCTCCTCGCGCGTGTTCAAATCCGGATATTGATTGCGTATCTGCTGCCCGATGCCCGCACCGATATCGTTCAGGCGCTTGCTCATGTTTTCGGTGCCCTCTTCGCGCTGAACCGACGCCACTACCAGCTGGGCCAGCCAGGAGTACTGCCGCGGAAAACTTTCCTGGCCGAGGTCTGTCAGGACATAGAGCTGCTGCGGTCGCCCCCCTCCTGAAGGACGCGTCGTTCCCGTTCTGACCAGACCCGCTCCTTCCAGCGAAGAAAGATGCTGCCTTACTGCATTACGCGTAATCTCAAGCCCTTTCGAAAGCTCATCAACACTCAGACCCGGCTTGCTGCCTCGCAAAAGCTTGAGTAACTGTTTCTGCCGCTCACCTATCGTATTAAGCATCGGAATATCCTCTCTTTTCCTTCATTAAAATCAAAAGCGCCTGGCTATTATATATACCATTTGAAGCCGAATGTCTCCTCTTAAGACACTTTAAACATGAAATAGTTGACAATATGGTGATTATCCTTTACAATTTCTTCACAATTCTATTTATACTCGGTTCTATCTCGCTGTTATTTTGATGTTTTTTTTTGGCCCGCCGATTTATTCTTTTTGCATTGGCTCGCCGATTTTAAAGGAAAGCGTCGTATGGAAACAAGGAAATTTTTTGCGGCTTTATCCCTCGGTTTATTGGCTGCCTGTGCTCAGATCAGCCCGCAGGAAGCTGTTCAGAACACCCAGGTTCGCAAGGCGACTCAAAATGCGCGGGCACGCGGCGATCATGATGCCCTGAGCAAGTATTTTGAGGATACGGCCCGGGAGATGCGGGTAAAGGCTGAGGAGCAGAGTAAACTGCTTGAGTATTACGAAGAGAAAAGCTACTTGTACGGTCGCCAGGCCCAGGATCTGAAGTCGCATACCGCAGCCATGGTTCGCAAATATGAAGCGAACGCGGAGGAGAACGTCAGGCAAGCTGCACTTCACCGCCAAATGGCGCAGGAACAGAAGAACCGCGTCCACCACGGGCAGGTCGTGGATGCCGTTGTTCAGGATCGGCCAAGTTCCAATTAAACTGGAGAGTTAAGACCGGATTCCGGATTGGACTCCCTCCATCCGGGATCTGCTTCATTCCCTGCTTGCCGGAAAGCGTGGCAGCCTTCTAAAAAAATCCATATCGTGGTTGGGCCAAAGCTCGGCGTGCTCACGCTGAGCCAAAGTCTTGAGTTTCTGGATACTTTCCAGTGCCAGCGCTTCATTCTCCTGCCAGCAACATCCCGGCGCAATTTCATCAACAAGATTCTCGTTCAGATCGGCGGCGTCCCCGCATAGGACAACAGGTTGTCCTTTCTGCAGCTCTATAAACAGGGACATATGCCCGGCCGTGTGGCCCGGGCTGGCAACGGCATAAATACCCGACGCTACCTGATATTCACCTGTTTTTATCCGCCACTGGTCCATATTCTCCAACTCATCCACAAAAATACTGCTATCCGCCCCAGTTTGTGCTGCCGCCAGTTCATCGGCTTGAACGTGTATTTCGCAGCCCGCCATCTCGTGGAGTCCACCCACGTGGTCAAAATGCAAATGCCCGATAAAAACGAGATCGATATCGGAAGGCTTCAGGCCGAGTTGCGCCAGATATCGTGGTATGCGCTGCTCGTCCGTCATGACCGGCGGCTCTACCTGTGGGCGCATGGACTCGAAATGTCTGGTGCATAAGGCCGGATTCGCCAGTTTCCGGTAGTCGCATCCCACATCGTACAGAATGCGCCCGTTCGGCGTCTCAACCAGATATGCAAGAATCGGGGCATCGATGAAGATGCCATGACCGCGGTTGCGCGTGGAAATGCTTTTTTCGTAACGGATGGTGCCTGTCAACAGCGGCCAGAGCTTCACTTTTCCCTGCATCTT
>CAZYYR010000040.1:0-2407 GCA_964651465.1 uncultured Nitrosospira sp. | reverse complement strand
CGCTACCCCGTCCACTGCACCATTCTGCGGATGCTGCATGGTGGTGGATATCAGATGAGCGGAAAAATTCAACGCAAAAGGTATGACCAGGATTGCGGCCAGCATGATCAGTAAGGCAGTGTTCACGCTGATCGGCAGCTCTCCTCGGGCCATCTTCCTGAAGAGCCATGCTACCAGCCACCCCAGGCCTGCCACGGCCAGAAGGGTGATGATGAGGAAATAACTATCAGTCATGACGCCATTGATACTGCCAATATTGCCCATACTGCCGTTATCGCAGTCAGCAGCACAACCGGGAGTTTGCCGCCTTTGAACCACTCTGAGCCACCCTGCGCAAAAATAACTCAAGTCCCTGCGCAACAGTTTATTCAGAGAAAGGAAGACTGAAAATCGGGTAAATAGCCGTGCCGCCCCGATACTCCGGTGCTTCACTTCTGCTCACCCGTGCGGCGGATGCGCACGACACCGTGGGGAGCGGAAGCCCGCTTCAATCCTTCCGATTATTGACCAGGTTCCTGCCCCTGCCGGTTCCCAAGGTCCTGGAAACGATATTTCTCAGTGTATTATCCACAATCCCCAGCACCTGCTTTCCCTTTTCATCGGGACGGCCGGTGAACGTCGTCACATGGAAGTATTCACTGCGATCCGGCGATATCTCAGAAAAATAATAATTTGAAACACAGCAACGGGGTTGGTCCACCTTGACCGGGCTGACCGAATGCCAGCTGGTCCTGTTCGTTTCCATAAGGACAAAGCGGTTGAAGGCGGAAACGATGGTGCGAGGGATTTTTCGATCGTCGTCCCAAAGTTCCAGATTGCCGCCATTCTCTGATTGCCAGCCCGGGGATACGTAGTAAAGCAGGTTGAGCCGCCGATACTTCTTCCTCTCGGAGTCGTGGCTGTTATCGAGATGAGGATTCAGAAAATCATCCCTGAACATCATGGATAACCCGCCGGCATACAGCCTGGGATCGGGTTCGATTTCCTGGAATCCCGTAATTTCGGCAATCCTTCGCACAATCGCCGGATCCTGGAAGGCGTAGGTAACCTCCCCAAGGATCGGCTCATACGCACTCAGGTCCGCTGAGGTCCTTTTCTTTTCCCGGAAAGACTCCCGGTTGAAGAAGCCTCTGCCATCCTTGGGAAAGGCGCGATAAATTTCCTTGCAAATTCCCTCGGGTAGCAGGCCGTCAATGATGAAATACCGTGTACGCGTACCCACCGGATTCGACCACTGATCGGTAATCGACTCCTTGTCGTGTTCCAGTCTGCTCTGAATCAGATCAATGAATCCGGACCTATCCATGATAATCGACTACAGTCTTGCGTATGAGGAATATTGGCGCAGATTGCTTCCGTCCGGTTCGGCAACGCATTCCAGCGACAGCCGGTGTTCGCCGATATCGATCTGCATCATTCGGAAGATCCGGAGGGAAAAAGAAATTGGGCCGAACGAGTGTCGGCCCAATGATAGACGCTCAAGAGCAGATGCCCAGCTACTTGCGCATCTCCTACCTGAAGCTCCTTAGTCTATGACGTTCAGGGACCCAGGCAAATGGATGTTCTTGGGGTGGAGCTGGCACCAGATGGTGAAGGCACCAGGTTTTTTGGCTACGAAAGAAATGGTCTTGGTTTCGCCAGCCTTGATGACTTCCTGGATTCCATACTCATCAATGGAAAATCCCTCGCTGATGGGAGATTTGTTCTCCACGGTGATCTTGACCGACGCTCCCTTCTTGACAGTCAGCGTCTCGGGCTCATTCAGTACATTAAAAGCCCGAATGTTCTTGACAGTCACGCCTTCGACGTTGAGTTCAGGAATGGTCGTGTCATAGGCATTGATCACCACCTTGAACTCGCGATCCGCCGCCTGTGCGCCTCCTGCCAGCAACAGACCCAGCGCAAAACTTGCAAACATTGTTTTGGTTATTTTCATCATATCGTTCCTTTATCTGAATTTATGTTTCAATGAAATAGCACCCACTTCTGTCTGGTGGCAACTACCGTTCCCACATTCCCGCAATCCTTGTGCCTGTAACAAAAAAGCAGCGCCTGCGGGTACCGATCGATCAAGTTACCCGTGGGAGCCAATAGATTGCGGGGATGGTGAAACTGTAATTTTTATTTATGCTTGTTAAAGACCACCCTTTGATTCAAGCGCTATACTCTAGATGGGATAATTGCAGATGTCAATTACCCTTACGTCTCCGGTTACGCTTGATTGCCAGCCGGAACGCAAAGCCGTTGAACCGTCAGGGTCACAGACGACAGCAATCGCAGAATTGGATGTTTCGTGGTCTCCAGAGCATACCCGAATCCTGCAAACTGGATCGGATGAGAAATTCCTTCCTCAAACTGAAAATGGGCGAAATTGATATGGTTCGTAGCAGCGCCGAATGGCTCCCCG
>CAZYYR010000039.1:0-14587 GCA_964651465.1 uncultured Nitrosospira sp. | reverse complement strand
GTATAAAACATGCGCGACGGGTGCTGTTCCATCAGTCCGCGGGCGAATTCCTGCCAGATGCGCTCCGGCACCAGGGCATCCACCTCGCCGTTGTGCACCATCTCGCTCATCAGCGCGAGGGTTTCAGTTGCAACGTGAAAACCGAAACGCGCGGCGAAGCGGGCTGTTCTCAGCACCCGTACCGGATCTTCGTTGAAAGCCGGGCCGATATGACGGAGGATGCCTGCTTCGAGGTCGGCGACACCGCCAAACGGATCGATGATATTTCCCTCCTGGTCCTTGGCGATGGCATTGATGGTGAGGTCGCGCCGTGCGAGATCCTCCTGCAGGGTGACTTCACGGGAGGCATACACTTCGAAGCCCTTGTATCCACGTGAAACCTTCCGCTCGGTACGGGCCAGCGCATACTGTTCCTGGGTATGGGGATGGAGAAAAACAGGAAAATCCTTGCCTACGGGACGGTAGCCGAGTCGCGTCATCTCATCCGGCGAGGAGCCGACCACGACATAATCGTGGTCGCTCACCGGCAGACCCAGGATTTCATCGCGTACCGAGCCTCCGACCAGATAGGTTTTCATCATGGGAGCACTACGTCCATCCTGAATTCATGCCATCCGCCGGCCATCCCGCCATCCAGCAACTCTCGACACGCCTTGGCTGACTGTGGTTTGTGAACGGAGTATCTTCGATGGAACGGTCAAGGTTCGAGAGCTGGTTGGGCTGCTGCGCCTATTCCTCAACGGGTCCAGTGACGGAAATAGTCGTATCGCTCGCGTGGAGTCTGATGTGCCAGATAGAGCGGTGCCACTTCTTCCAGGGTGGCAGGCGGAATTCCCCAGACCTGCATGAGCGTATCGGGCATGCTGCAGTCGCACACGCTGTCGATTTTCATCGAATAGTAGTTGTCCACGCTCATAAGCGTGCCGGGAAGAGCCTCCATGACCGCCGCTTCCAGATGGGAGAGGCCATCACCCAGACCGATGATGGCTGGATCGTGGCCCGCGGTATGCGCGGCGTACTGGACCAGTTCACGCAACGTATAGCATTTCGGGCCGCAGAGATCGTAACGCTGGCCGAAAGTATGCGGATCGGCCAGGCTTGCCGCGAACGCATGCACGACGTTTTCCACGAATACCGGCTGGAATTTCGCGTCCGGCGACGCCAGCGGCAATATCGGCAGCTTGCCCAGCCTGGCAAACAGATTGAGCGACGCATCCCCTGGGCCGAATATGACAGACGGACAGAACGAGGTGGCGTTCAGGCCGGAAGTCATCACGATTTCCTGGCCTTCTCCCTTGGAGCGAAGATATTCGCTGGGCTGGCCGGGACCGGCATGCAGGGCGCTCATGTGCAGGATGCGCGCTATTCCGTTGCGCTTGCAGGCGGCGACGATTCTGCGCGGCAATTCAACATGCGCCGCGTGAAAATCTCCATGCAGGACCCCCACCAGATTGATGACGGCATCGATGCCCATCAGGAGCCGGTCAAGCTCCGCTTCGTCGTACAGATCGGCTTCGACCAGGTCGGTCGTTGGAATGACCAGGAGCTCCTTGGCGCGTTCGTAGTTGCGGGTGGGAATGCGCAGGTAGATTTCCTGGTCGGTCAGTATGTTTGCAAGGTGTCGGCCCACGAATCCGCTGCCACCGAAGATGCAAACGTTTTCGATCGTCATGGCCTGCTTTCCTCTTCCGGAGCATTCCGACCTTTCACCCTGGAGGCCACGATGCCCAGACGCTGCTTCAAGGCCTTGACCTGATGGCCGAACGTGCGGGCGTAATACATCGAATTGCTCATGACTTTCTTCACGTAGTCGCGGGTTTCGTTGAAAGGTATGGTTTCCGCGTAGATGGCGCCTTCCAGGGGCTTCTCGTCGCGCCATTGCCACGCTCGACGGGGGCCTGCGTTATACGCAGCCGAGGCCAGCAGCGGATGATTGTCGGACAGCGTCAGGACATGCCGGAGATAATAAGTGCCGAGCTTCAGATTGGTGTTCACGTCGGTCACCAGGCCCGGGCGGTACTTGCGTATTCCTATCTGCTTCGCGACCCATTTCGCAGTGGCGGGCATCAGCTGCATCAGCCCCATTGCGCCGGCGCTGGAGCGGGCATCGCTGATGAAACGGCTTTCCTGGCGTATGAGCCCGTACACCCAGGCTTCATCCAGTTCCTGCTGCTTCAGGATGTTGCCCAGCGCATCGCGATGAGGAGCAAGGAAGCGCAGGCTGAAATCGTGCTGCTGCACGGTCCGGTCGGCGGTATTGATGGCACGGTCGTAGATGCCGTGACGCCGTGCAACTTCTGCGGAAGCCAGAAGCCGGCGGTCATCGAAGTCGCGTATCGCCCAAATCCATTCACTGGTTGCTTCCGTTCGAAGATTGAGGCGATACAGCGCGAGCGCCCGCCTGATTCCGGGGAAACGCTCCATCGCGGCAATCTCTTCCCTGGTAGCTTTGTAAGGGGTATCCGGAATCCCTGCGGATACACCCAGTTCCTCCTCTGCCAGCTGCCCGTAGAAATTATGTTCGGCACTCAGCACCGCGAGAATCGTATTCGCCTCCATGGTCTGCCCTGCGGCCTTCAATGCCCGTGCCTTCCAGTAGCGCCATACGCCCGCCTGCTGCTCCTGATTCGACATGGCATCGATGGAGTCCAGTACCTGCTTCCACTCACCGGCGCGCAGCGCCGCCCGCGCCTTCCACCCAAGCTGGGCATCGGTCAGCGGGATCGCCTTTCCGGATCGGGCTGCCTCCATGAACCACTCCAGGGCACGCGGGTGGAGCCTGCGTGCTGCCTGGTCCGCGAGTTGCACCAGGAAATAGACGTGCTCCCGTTCGCTGAAATGATGGCGCAACCTCGGCCAATAAGCATAGGCCTGATCAGGTCCGCTGCGCAGCAGGCGCAGCATTGCAAAAAGGGCGATCTCCCGTTCCGCGCGGGTCGAAATCCGGCTCCGATGTTTTTCCAGGTAGCGGAGCGGGTTGTCCGCGGCCGAAGTCAATTTTCGTACATCAAGCGCCTGATCGTCAGGCAGATACTGGTTGATCCGCCTCGCAACCCCGGCATTGCCGGATTCAAGCGCCAGGCGCAGCCTCGTCCATACATCTTCTTCCGTCAGCACGCTGGCGCTGGCCAGTATATCGAATACGGGCCCGCAGCTTTCCGGCAAATCGCGCGCGCTGAACCAGAGCGAGCGGGCTTCGTCGTACGCTTCGTCATCGTCGACCGAGAGACGCTGCTGAAGGGAATAACAGATGAGTGCGGCATCCTTGTTTTTCAGGTCTGGGTACCCTTGGGCGAACAGTTCCCATTGTTCGGTCCTGCCCAGCATTCTCAGCCACTCGCCTTTCAGTTTCTCGCTCAGGGAACTATCGCGATAACGTTCGGCAAACTTTTGTATCGCTTCACTGCTGACGGCCTCGTTTTCAAGTTGCGGACGCAACTGGTAGTACACTGCGTAGGGTTCAAGGACATGTCCGCGCAAGCGCTGCGCATAGATTGCCACGCGGGATGCGTTGCCTGCCTGATAGGCCTGACGCATGGCAATGAAATCCTCGTCCTGGCCGGCCGTCAGCGTGCTGGAGGCCATCGCAAGAATAGCTGCCGCAAAAAGTTTTTTCATAAACCTGCTATACCTGAAGTACGTAAGATATCAAACATACGGGATCGTTCAACATGTCCAGCCGCCTGCGATTCGACCATTCCTCGGCTATCTTTAGACTTGGCATTTCCGTCTGAATTTAGACTGGGCATTTCCGTCTGAAGAATAGCATACCATGCCGTATATCAGTCTCAACCCTGCCACCAGCAAGACGCTCAAGACCTACACCAGCTGGGATGGCCATCATCTTGCGGCCGCGCTGGAGCAGGCGGCCGAGGCACAGCGCATCTGGGCGGAAACGCCCTTTGTGCGGCGGGCCGAGCATATGCATGGCGCCGCGCTCCTGTTGCACGAGCGGGTCCACGAATATGCCGCGCTGATCGCGGTTGAAATGGGCAAACCCGTCCGCGAGGGTCGCGCCGAGGTGGAAAAATGTGCACTGGTCTGCGATTACTACGCCGTGCATGCCGAGCATTTCCTGCAGCCTGAAACGATACAGACGGGTGCCGGCAAAAGCTACGTTTGCTACGAGCCGATGGGTGTCGTGCTGGGTGTGATGCCCTGGAACTTTCCTTTTTTCCAGGTCATCCGCTTTGCCGCGCCTGCCTTGATGGCAGGGAGTGCATGCGTTCTGAAACATGCCTCGAACGTGCCGCAGTGCGCTCTCGCACTGGAGCGGCTGTTTGCCGACGCCGGTTTTCCACCCCATCTTTTCACCACACTCATGATCGAGTCGGCCGATGTGGCGGACGCGATCGCCAGTCGTCACGTCCATGCAGTGACCCTGACCGGCTCGGAACATGCCGGACGTGAAATCGCATCTTATGCCGGCCAGCATTTGAAGAAATGCGTGCTGGAACTGGGCGGATCGGACGCCTTCATCATATTGAAGGACGCTGATCTCGAGCTTGCTGCGGACTTCGCAGTGAGATCGCGCTTCCAGAATTGCGGGCAGTCGTGTATCGCGGCCAAGCGCATCATCCCCGTGGCGGAAATCGCCGATGAGTTTGTGCCCGTATTCATAAGCAAGACCAGGGAACTGAAAATGGGCGATCCAATCAGTGAATCGACCCAGATCGGCCCCATGTCAAGGCTCGATTTACGCGAAGACCTGCATCGGCAGGTTACGGACTCGATCAGACAAGGGGCGCGCCCCGTGCTCGGGTGTGAGCCGGGAGGCGGAGAGGGCGCATTTTATCCACCGTCGATACTGGATCGGGTCACGGAGAAAACCCGTGCCTATCACGAAGAGCTGTTCGGGCCGGTAGCGGCAATCATACGGGCCGAGGACGAAGAAGACGCCATTCGCATTGCCAACGATACCCGCTTCGGCTTGGGATCAAGCATCTGGAGCGGTGATAGCGCGCATGCGGAGGAACTGGTGCGGCGCATTCAGGCCGGGTGCAGTTTCGTCAACGGCATGGTACGGTCTGATCCGCGCCTGCCCTTCGGGGGCACGAAGGCTTCCGGATTCGGGCGGGAGTTGTCCTATCACGGCATACGGGAATTCGTCAATATAAAAACCGTATGGATCCGCTGACGCACGGCGGGCTGTCTCCTGCTGCAGTGGAGTTCAGATTACGCCCTGACCGATCATTGCGTCCGCCACCTTGACGAAACCGGCGACGTTGGCGCCATTCACGTAGCTGATTGAACCGTCCTTGCGCTGGCCGTGCTGCAGGCAGGATTGATGGATGGCCTGCATGATTTCAAGGAGGCGCTTGTCCACCTCTTCCCGCGGCCAATGGAGGCGCATGGCATTCTGGCTCATTTCCAGGCCGGAAGTGGCAACACCTCCTGCGTTGCTGGCCTTGCCCGGGGCAAAAAGAATATCGCTGTGTTCGAAGCGTTTCACCGCTTCCGCCGTCGATGGCATGTTTGCGCCCTCGGCAACGCAGATGACGCCGTTATTTATCAAGGTGGCTGCGTCCTCGTCGTTCAGTTCATTCTGGGTAGCGCACGGCAAGGCGACATCGACCGGAACATGCCACGGGCGGGCGTTGGGGACGAAATTGGCCTTCACCCGCTCGGCGTAAGTGCTGATGCGCCCATACTGGCTGTTCTTGATGTCCATCAGTTCGAACAGTTTCTCGCTGGTGAAGCCTTCTTCGTCCACTACCGTACCGCTGGAATCGGATACCGTGATCACCTTCGCGCCCAGCGACATGGCTTTTTCAACTGCATACTGGGCAACGTTTCCGGAGCCCGAAACGGAAACCCTCAATCCGTCGAGCGCGCGTCCGGATTGCTTGAGCATTTCCTCGGCGAAATATACCGTGCCATAACCGGTGGCTTCGGGCCGGATGAGGGAGCCGCCGAAAGTCAAGCCCTTGCCCGTGAAAACGCAATCGGACCGATTGGACAGCTTTTTCATCATGCCAGCCATGAAACCTACTTCGCGCCCTCCCACGCCTATATCGCCGGCCGGCACATCTACATCGGATCCGATATGGCGAAAAAGCTCGGTCATATAGGCCTGGCAGAAACGCATCACTTCCCCTTGGCTGCGGCCCTTGGGATCGAAATCAGCGCCACCTTTGCCCCCCCCCATCGGAAGGGTGGTGAGCGCATTCTTGAATGTTTGCTCGAAGGCCAGAAATTTGAGAATGGAAAGATTGACGGAAGGATGAAAGCGCGTCCCGCCCTTGTAGGGTCCGATGGACGAGCTGTGCTGGATGCGATAGCCGCGGTTGACATTCACCTCGCCCTGATCGTTGACCCAGGAGACGCGAAAAACAATGATGCGCTCGGGCTCTATCAGGCGATCCAGAATGCCATGCTCGGCATAGCGGGGATGCTCTGCAATAAAGGGCCAGAGACTTTCCATCACCTCGGCGACCGCCTGAAGGTATTCAGGTTGACCGGGGTTGCGCTCCCCTACATAGGCGCAGAATTCCTGAAGACTGTGGTATTTCATTTTTTTCCTTTTATAGAAACCATCTTCCCAAGGGGACTATTCTGCCAAATAACTCGATTATGCGCACTGTATTTATCGCGCTTGGAGTCACAGCCTGTGCCGGTCCCGGGAGGTTTCCAGGGCAGAGGAAATCACTCGTCTTTCCGGTCGTCGGTGCCTTCATCCCCGCTCCGGGTTTCCGCGTTTTCCGTGAGTTCCTTGTTTTTCTTGCGCGGTTTCGTCCACCAGACGACGAGGATCAATAGCGATAACGCCACACCCGCTTCAAGCAACAATATCCACATTGGATTGATCATGATGTATATTAGCCAAGTCCAACTTTAACCCAAAAAGCGATGAAAGACCAATTGGTTCCCGTTGCCCTCATCGCGCTGTTCCTGCTCGGAGCGTGCAATGTCGTCCCTATGCCGCGCGTCGTTCAGGAAAAGCCGGCGGTCGCTGTCCCGGCGCTCAAGCCCGTCGATTGGAATGCTCTGGCGGGCTGGACGGATGACGATATCCGGCCGGCGCTGGATGTATTCCTGCAGAGCTGTGCTGTCCTGCGGAATCGGTTGCCATGGCAGGAGACTTGTACCCAGGCATCCGCCATGCAGGGACGGGATGTGGAAACGCTGAGGCGGTTTTTCGAGAGCCGTTTCGTTCCCCATCAGATCACCAATCCGGACGGGAGCGACGAAGGACTGATCACCGGCTATTACGAACCCTTACTGAAGGGCAGCCGGAAGCCAGGCGGTCGCTACCGCCATCCGCTGTATGCTACACCCGATGAGCTACTGGTGGTCGACTTGAGCACGGTCTATCCGGAGCTCAAAAACATGCGCCTGCGAGGACGACTGGAGGGGCGCAAGGTCGTGCCTTATTACAGCCGGTCCCAGATCGTGTCTGATCCCCGGCGGTTGCAAGGCAATGAACTCCTGTGGGTCGATGATGAAGTGGAGTTGTTTTTCCTGCAGGTTCAAGGGTCGGGACGCGTGAAACTGGAAAACGGCGAAATTGTACGGGTAGGATATTCCGAGCAGAACGGCCATCCCTATCGATCAATAGGGCGGCTGCTCGTGGAGCGGGGCGAACTGTCGCTGGACAAGGCTTCCATGCAGGGTATCAAGGCATGGGGGGAAAAGAATCCGCGTAAGCTGGGTGAATTGCTGGGGCAGAATTCGAGTTTCGTTTTTTTCCGTGAACTGCCCGCTGCCATGCCGGGACCTGTGGGTTCACTCGGGGTGCCGCTGACCGCGGGCAGGAGCCTTGCCATCGATCCGCGGGTAGTCCCACAGGGAGCGCCGGTTTTCCTTGCCACTACTTGGCCCAATACTGACAAAGAGCTTCGCCGGCTGATGGTCGCCCAGGATACGGGCGGAGCCATCAAGGGAAATGTGCGCGCCGATTTTTTCTGGGGGTTTGGGCCGGAAGCTGCGGAGCAGGCGGGAAAGATGAGGCAGAGAGGCAGGATGTGGGTGTTGCTGCCCGCCGAGTTCCAGCCGCAAGGTCAGATTCGGACGCCGAAACAGCAACTGGGGCGCTCCGAATGAAGCGTCTCCCTCTTTATTTGGGGGATGCCGCCTTCAGTCTCTTTTCTATGGTGTCGGCCGGAAGCAGTCCCGGAGCCATCGATCCATCGGCAAAGATCAGCGTCGGGGTGCCGTTTATGCCGTGCTTCTGTCCCGTCTGAACGAGTGTTTCGATCGGCGTTTCGCAATCCTTGCCTGATGGCACGGTATCGTTGAGCATGAAGCCTTCCCAGGCCTTGAGCCGGTCGGGCGAGCACCAGATGGCCGTGGCAGTGGGCAACGAACCTTTCAGAACGGGATAAAGCAGGGTATAGATCGTCACGTCGGTAATGCCCGTCAATTCCTTCTCGAGGCGCTTGCAGAAAGGGCAGTTCGGATCGGAGAACACGACCAGCTTCCGTTTTCCATTGCCCTTGACCGACTTTATCGCATGTTCCAGCGGAAGAGAATCCAGGCTGATCCGCCGCGCATCCTTGATCTGCTGCAGCCGCTCGCTGGTCAGGCTCTGCTTTGTCTTGGGATCGATCACATGGCCGAAAAAAAGATAGGAAGCTTTCTCGTCCGTGTAAAACAATTCTCCTCCGAGCACGACTTCGTACAGGCCGAGATAAGGCGTTTTCCGCAGACTTTCGATTTTCTCATCGGGAAAATTCGCCTCCAGTGCTTTCTTCAAAGAGGTTTCAGTGGCGGAAACGGCACAGGCTGCTCCAGCCAGGACGCACAATAGCAGGGAACGCAAAACAAGTTTCAAACGCATTATGGTGCTCCGGTTCAAGTAAGATTCCTGTGATGCCTCATCGGGTACAGCGCGATGGGCAGTTCAAGTCAGCGCGTGCTGCATCAGCCAATCTTTTACGAAAGGCAGCCGGTTGGTCATGCCGAGCCCCAGGTTGCGCAAGCGGATCAGCGTCGGATTGGTATCGTCGAACAACTTCTGAAGACCATCGGTAACGAGTTCCATGGCCAGGATATCCTCCTTGCGGGCGCGTTCATAGCGGCGCAGCAGGGGGTAGTCCCCGCAATCGGACAAGCCGCGCGTGCTCATGACGGAAGCCAGTTCCCGCACGTCGCGCAGGCCCAGGTTGATGCCTTGTCCGGCAAGTGGATGGATGCCGTGCGCCGCATCGCCTACGAGCGCGAGACGTGGTTGAACCAGTTTTTCGACACGCAAGAAATTCAATGGAAAGGCAGCCGGCGGTGTCGCAAGCTGCAGGTTTCCTGAAATGCCGTGAGCAGCATGCGCTACCCGCTGGCATAGTTCGGTTCCGGATAACTCGAGCAGTGCGCGGGCTTGTTCCTCCTCCACCGACCATACCATGGATACCCGCCGGTCTGGCAGGGGCAGCAGCGCCAGGACCCCATCCCTGCGAAACCACTGACGGGCAAAGCTCTTGTGAGACCGTTCGGCGGAGAAATTGGCTACGACGCCCATCTGCTGGTAAGACCGCTGCTTCACCTCGATGCCTGCCTGTCCGCGTACCCACGAATTCAGCCCGTCGGCACCTACGATCAACGCAGCCTGCAGTGTGGTTCCATCGTCCAGGTGCAGATCGGCGTGCGATTCCGCCCATTCCACCGATACACACTTTGCAGGGCAGAATAATCTGACATGCTTTTTTCGAGGACGCTTCAATCCCTTCCAAGCTGCTGCCTGGAGCTGGCGATTCTCTACAATGAAGGCCAGTTCCGAAGCCCCGATATTGTAGGCGCTGAAGTCGAGGCGGGCAGCGCCGTCATCTCCCCATACAGTCATGTCATAGACCGGCGTAATCCGTGCCTCATCGAGTCCCTGCCACACCCCGATGTCCTGCAGAAAGCTGACGCTACCCGGGCTGATGGCGTAAATTCTGCTGTCCCAGCTGTCGTCCTCGGGCAGCGCAGGGGGCAGGCTGGATTCCACCAGCGCTATTTTCAACCCGTGGTCTCTCAGCACAAGCCCCAGGCTTGCCCCGATCAGTCCGCCGCCGACGATAACGACATCAAATCTCATGGAATCATTATACGGCGCTTTGGGTTCGGGGGACGAGGATGCTGGGCCGCCGAAAGAGGCGCCCGTAAGAGGCGCCCGTATCGATCGGAGCAAGGCGGTTTCCGTTATCCTTTTCAAATCATGCGATTGGGATGGAAAAAGGCCTGCCAATCTTGACAGGGCCGTCCTGCAGGAGGAAAATGCCACTCCTTCATAAAACCGTGGCGAATTAGCTCAGTGGTTAGAGCAGCGGAATCATAATCCGTTGGTCCCCAGTTCGAATCTGGGATTCGCTACCATCCCCATCCTGCGCAAGCCGATTGCGGTAATATCGAATCAATCAGCTGCTGCAACGGGGTCTTGACCCTGCCGCGCTGCAAGCCATGCCTCAAGATCCTTCGCCGGCATCGGCCTGGCATACAAGTAGCCTTGGACGTCGTCGCAACCCACATCTCGGAGGAAACTTTCCTGTGCTTTCGTTTCGACGCCGTCGGCGGTAACGCACAAGCCGAGGCTGCGGCCCATCGCGACAATGGCAGAGACAATGGTTCTGGCTCCTTCATTATTCGGAAGGTCGAGAATGAACGTTCGATTGATCTTGAGCCTGTCCACGAAAGACTGCTGCAGATACGACAGGCTGGAATAACCGGTACCGAAGCCGTCGATCGCAACTTTTATACCCAGCCCATCAAGGGATCGCATTTTTCGCAAGGTCGAGTCGACCTGCTGCATCATCTCGCTTTCTATCAGTTCGAGTTCCAGATGCTGCGGTGACAACCCGGTTTCGCCCAGCGCATTCACTACCATCCCGACGAAATCGTCCTGGCGAAACTGCAAGGCGGGAATATCGAGCGATACGTCGATGTCGAATCCACGCTTCCGCAACTTGCGCGCGAAGACGCACGCTTCATGCAACATCCATGCACCCAGAGGTTGCATCAGACCGCTGTCATTTTCTACCGGAATGAGGTTTATCGGCGCAGCCCGCTTTCTTTCGGGATGCTGCCACCGGACAAACGCCTCCATGCCGGTCACCCGGCCGGTGGCAAGCGCAATCCGGGGCTGGTAGACGAGATGGATCTCGTCCCGTTCCAGAGCGCCGCGCCAGTCGCTTTCCGGTTCCAATCCATCCATTGCTCCGGAAGCTGAGTCATATGCATAGAACTGGTAGCGGCTTCTCCCGCTCTCCTTGGCGGCATACATCGCCATATCGGCATTTCGCAGCAGGGTATCGGCATCCCGGCCATGATCCGGATAAATGCTGATACCGATGCTTGTGGTCAGCACGAGCTCATGCTGGTCTATCATGTAGGGCTGGGACAGAGCCGCAATGATATCTTCAGAGACACGGCGCGCGTCATTAAACGTTTCCAGTTGGCTCAGCAGCACGATAAACTCATCTCCCCCTCTGCGGCTGACCGTATCCGCACGACGCACGACCGATTGCATTCGCTCTGCCACGAGCTTGAGGAGCCTGTCGCCCGTCTCATGACCCAGGGAATCATTGACCAGCTTGAAACGGTCGAGATCCAGGAACAGCAGGGCCAGCCGCCTTGAATACCGGTCGGCGTTCGCCAGGGCGATGTTCATGCGATCGGTCAGCAAGGCGCGGTTGGGAAGGCCGGTCAGGGCATCGTAGTGGGCCAGATATTCGATGCGCTGCTGCGATTCCTTGTGTTGCGTAATGTCGCGCGCTATCTTGGATGCCCCAATGATTCTGCCGGCGGGGTCCTTTACCGGCGAGATCGTAACCGAAACATCTATTGGCCTTCGATCCTTCGCCCAGCGCACCGTTTCGAAGTGCCCCGTAACTTTTCCTTTCCTGATGAGGCGCATGATCCTTTCTTCTTCTTCCAGGCGATCAGGGGGAATCAGCTTGGTTATCGAACAACCGATGATTTCGCTTGCGCGGTACCCGAAAGTCCTTTCCGAAGCCGTGTTCCAGGCCGTGATGATCCCGTTCAGATCCTTCACGACGATCGCATCGTTCGAAGATTCCACGATCGCCGCGAGCTGCGCCTTATAAGCATCGACTTGCCGGCGCGCCGTGACATCCCGGAAGCTCCACACGCGTCCGAGATTCTGGTTTTCCGCGGCATCCGCCTTTGTAAACCGCTCGAAGATGCGTCCATCGGCAAACTCGAGCACATCAAAGCTTTCGGCCGGCCATGTGGTGTAAATACTCTCCGTTGAAAGCACGAATTTCTCGGGGTCGCTCATGAAACGGGAACAGTGCTGGATAAGGGATCGGTGCTCCTCCGTCCCATCCAGTTTATCCGGTATTGCCCACATTTCCCGATAAAGCCGGTTGCTATAGAGCACCTGTCCGCTCTCGTCGGTTACCAGCAATCCATCAGGCGCGGACTCGATGGCGGCGCGCAGTATCGAATTGCAGCGCTCGAGCCTGGCAGCTTTTTTTTCCAGCACTTCTTCTTTTGTTACCCGCCGCTCGTATTTCATCTCTGCAGCAGAACTGGGAGATATTTCTTTCTTTTTTTTCTTCATGTCGCAGATCGTGGGCGCTTCATCAACCAAATCCGGATTTTAATCCAGTTTCAGCAACTCGACCGTAATGCGGCGCCCAATCAAAAAGCTAAAAAAGTAATGATTGCGGTACCTGCCGGGAGCGTCTGTACATCACGTTACATAAACGCCCAAAAAAGAAAACACCGCCGAAAAAGTATGGGTTTTGGCGCTTCAGACCGGCACCGGTCCCCGGAACGGTCATTCCGGATGGGGCGCAGCCTGTATTTCAGGGAATTTGCTATATTGAACCTGTGATTCCATGAACCATGAGAAAGTCGCGTATTACACGTCTCGTCATCCTGAAGGAGTCCCTATGCCATATGATAATCTGGAAGATCTGCCGGAAAATGTTCAGAACGTGCTGCCGAAGCATGCTCAGGAGATTTATCGCGCAGCCTTCAATAATGCCTGGGATGAGTACGAGGATCCGGCTGAACGCAGAGGAGACGCCTCCCGCGAAGAGACTGCGCACAAGGTGGCCTGGGCGGCGGTAAAAAAGGAATACGAAAAGAAAGGCGACGAATGGCGGAAGTCCTGATTGCCTCCAGCGGAATTCCAACGGCAGGATGACGGCTGCATCCAGGCAGAGCATTCTGTGTTGGTAGAGCAGACTCGGTATTGTCGGTCGAATGGTGCGTTCGGAATCCATGAAACGGATATCGAGAGAACCACGGTGCCGGCAACGCACTACCCCGTACGTTCCCGGCTCCCGTTTACGAGTTCATGGTTTTCTCCCGCTCCAGGGAAGGCGCGGAGAGAGGCCGTTTTTCACTGAATCTATTTCACACAGATGCCACTGCAGTCTGCGCCGCCCCGTGCGGGATCGCAATCATCGGAGGGGTCATCCACGCAGCGCTTCCCTGCGGGACATGGGAATCCGGCGATACCGCCACACATTTGTCTCGGTTCCTTGTCCCCATATCCCGGACTTCCCTTGGGCGGATAGTCGACACGTTTGCCGCTTCCCGGCGTGGCAGGTTCCGTTCCCCCGATCTTGACCGTCTCGCGAATCTGCCGGCCCTCCACCGCTTCGACATCGATCGATTCCACTTCCCCCTCCGTATGCCGGGCGGTATAGACGCCCACAACATCCAGAGGTATAGGGCTTTTTACGACCAGGAATCCTTCCAGAAAGGCGAAATCGACACACACTCCGTTAATGGGACAGAAGTAGCCGGCGATATCGAAGCAGTTCACCCCGACCGCTCCATCCGGTTGAATGACAGCGTCCTTGAACGGTGTCACTCCAAACGGCCCGGGGTCGGAACCGAATTGTCCCGCCAGCGCTACCTTGGCGGCGATGGTAATCTGCTTGCTGGCAGGATTGTGTATGTTGACTGTGGTGCGGTAGGTGCCGCGCGCCAGCGTCCCGTCCTGGTGCGGCAACATCAGGGAGCAGACGACTTTGGCGGCATACTGATACTCTGTCTTGATTTCCTTCACGGATTTCCCTGATTCCGCCCGGGAAATCGGAACGATAAGCAATGTCCCCATTCCGACTAAAGCGATCAGCGCGGAAAGAGCCCTTATGCGCAACTGTTTCATGGCAACGACCTCCTTTTTGTCTGGATCCGATATGATCAGTTCCCGTCGTTACCGTCCCTCTGAATGGAATGCGTATCCGGTGGTCATGTGGCCGATCCCCGTCAGAGTCGGAAAGCAGCAGGATTCTGAAATTTATTGATAGCAGTGTTCAGCCGGTAGTCAAGCTGCTTACAGGCCGATTACGACGGAGATTCAATATCTTTGACGCAAATGCCGCAGGCGGTAAGAAAATTGCAGAATGGGGAGCGGCTTCGCGGTACTTCAGGGGGGATACCGACGGGCAGATGGCAAAATGGTGGTGCAAGGGGGGCTCGCTTGGGCGTGCTCCCGTTGTTTTTAGTGCAGACCCTTGTTTCTCGATTCGTTGATCAGTCTTCTGAGGAAATCTCTGGATGATTTCTGGACAGATTCCAGTGCGGCATACAGTTCCAGAAGGTTCACGCCGATAGCCCTGCCACAATCGGGGCAGAATATTCTCGGTTCGTACTTCAGCCGGCAGATGGTCTCCTCGTAACTGACGGAACA
>CAZYYR010000038.1:0-14604 GCA_964651465.1 uncultured Nitrosospira sp. | reverse complement strand
TGCTGATAGCACCTGCTGCTCCGTAATCGCCAATGTCGTACTCCTGATCCACGGCTCGATGATGAGTTTGAATATTAACAAATCGGAATCAAGGACGCGAATCGATGCACGGTGGAGGGGCATCTGTATATTCCCCTTGGGAAGGATAAACGGGAGATCCAGGGGACAAACCCGGCGGACCCATACGCCGGTTCCGCGACCGTCTCGCCTGCAGTTTGCTACAATCATTGTTTTGGCATTTTCCCGCAATTCTTGAGCACGACCCATGCACGACCCATGAGCGTGCTCTGACATATTTTTTCGACAATTAATGAACAAGCGAAAAATCCTGGCTACCTCGGCGCTGCCTTATGCCAATGGAAGCATTCATCTCGGCCACCTGGTGGAATACATCCAGACCGACATCTGGGTTCGTTTTCAGAAAATGCAGGGGCACGAGATACACTACGTGTGCGCGGATGATGCCCATGGAACGCCCATCATGCTGCGCGCGGAGCAGGAAGGGATCACACCGAAGCAACTGATAGACCGCGTATGGCAGGAACATAAAGCGGATTTTGACGGCTTTCACATCGGCTTCGATCATTACTACACCACGGATTCGCCTGAAAATCTGGCATTCTGCGAAAACATCTATCGGCAGCTGGATGCGGAAGGATTGATCGCCAGGCGGTCGGTGGAACAGTTTTATGATCCGGTCAAGCAGATGTTTCTGCCGGATCGCTACATCAAGGGAGAATGTCCACGCTGCCATGCCAAAGACCAGTACGGCGACTCCTGCGAGGCCTGCGGCGCCGCCTACCTGTCCACGGATCTCGTCAACCCGTATTCTGCGCTTTCCGGCGCCGTACCGGAGCGCCGCTCCTCCAGCCACTATTTCTTCAGGCTTTCCGATCCTCGCTGCGTTGCATTCCTCCAGAACTGGATATTCGGAGCCTCCCCGAATGCATCCGGAACCGTGCGGGATACGAAACCCCGGCTGCAGCCCGAAGCGGCAAACAAAATGAACGAGTGGCTGACCGCCGGTCTCGCGGACTGGGATATTTCCCGCGATGCCCCTTATTTCGGGTTTCCCATACCGGGCACCCGCGGAAAGAAGTTCTTTTATGTCTGGCTGGACGCCCCTGTCGGCTATTTCGGCAGCTTCAGCAATTACTTCCGGCAGAAGCAGCGCTCACAAGCCGAGACCGACGAATTCCTGCGCCCCGGCGGAAACACCGAGATGGTGCATTTTATCGGCAAGGATATTCTCTATTTTCATGCCTTGTTCTGGCCTGCCATGCTGGAATTTTCCGGCTACCGCACGCCGACCCAGATATACGCGCATGGATTCCTTACCGTCAACGGCCAGAAAATGTCCAAGTCCCGCGGCACATTCATTACGGCGGAAAGCTACCTGGAACAGGGCCTGAATCCGGAATGGCTGCGCTACTACTATGCCGCCAAGCTCAACGACACGATGGAGGATATCGACCTCAACTTCGAGGATTTCGTCGCCCGCGTCAACAGCGATCTGATCGGCAAGTACATCAATATCGCCAGCCGGTGTGCAGGCTTCGTCACGAAGAAATTCGGCGGCAAACTTACTCAAGCCATTTCCGAGGCAAACCGGAAATGGTTCAATCAGTTTCTGTTCTGTCAGCTGGGCGAGGGCGATACTTTCCTCGGCCGCCATATGGCCATCGCGACCTTTTACGACCGCCGGGAGTACGGCAAAGCGATACGTGAGATCATGCTGGCAGCCGATGTCGCCAACCAGTACGTGGACCGCATGAAGCCATGGATGCTGGCAAAAAACAGCGGAAACGACAGGGAACTGCATGAAGTGTGCAGCGTCGCGCTGAACATGTTCCGCATGCTGACCGTTTACCTGAAGCCGGTCCTGCCCCGGCTGGCGGAACAGGCGGAACGATTTCTGGGCGTGCCGCCCTTTACGTGGAAAGATGCCAATTCCCAGCACAGGCTATTGCCGGACGGCCATCGCATCAACGAATACGAACATCTGATGACGCGAGTCGATCTCAGGCAGATCGAGCGGCTGATCGACGCCAGCCGGGAAAATCTCCAGCCGCACCAGCCACCCAAGCAGCCTTCACCCGCCGGACAGGATACAAAGATGACTGAAAACGATTCCTCCACCCCGCCTCCCCCTGGAAAAGGAGGGAAAAACACGGGAAGCACTCACATGGATATGATTTCGATCGAGGATTTCGTCAAAATCGATCTCAGGGTGGCAAGAATCAAACAGGCCGAGCATGTGCCCGGCGCGGACAAGCTGCTCAAGCTTACGCTGGATGTCGGAACGGAGCAGCGGACGGTTTTTGCCGGCATAAAATCCACCTATGATCCCGAACAGCTCGAGGGGCGCCTGACGATCGTGGTCGCCAATCTTGCAGCACGCAAGATGAAGTTCGGTATTTCCGAAGGGATGGTGCTGGCTGCCGGCGACGGGGCAGGTCCTTATCTGCTGTTTCCCGATGAAGGCGCCCAGCCGGGAATGAAGGTGAAGTAGCGGCGGCAGCCACCCGAATCCTGCCTGTGCCGGACATGCATGGCTTCGGGCAATGACCAGGCTGGCAGGATTTCATCCCTGCTCCAGTTTGAGCGGGCCGCTGCCGGAATAGCGATCCAGGTATAAGTAGATCACGGGGGTGATGAACAGCGTGATCACCTGGGAAAACAGCAGCCCCCCTACCACAGCCAGGCCCAGCGGCTGGCGCAATTCGGCACCGGCACCCAGTCCGAGCGCAATGGGAAGCGCGCCCATCAATGCCGCAAGCGTCGTCATCATGATCGGCCGGAAGCGCAGCAGACAGGCGGTCCGGATCGCTTCCGCCGGCGCCATGGCGCTGTCGCGCTGCGCATCGAGGGCGAAGTCGATCATCATGATCGCATTCTTCTTGACGATCCCGATCAGCATCAGGATTCCGATCATGGCAATGATGGACAGTTCCATATCGAACAGCCACAGCATCGCCAGGGCTCCGACGGCTGCGGAAGGCAGGCCGGCGAGGATCGTGAGCGGGTGAATATAGCTCTCGTACAGCACGCCCAGCAGTACGTAAATGACCAGCAGCGCGGCGATGATCAGCACGACCTGGCTCGTTTGCGAGGACTGAAACGCGGCGGCGTCGCCTGCATAGCTGGTCAGGATACTGCCCGGCAGATTCAGTTCGCGCTTGAATTGTTCCATGCGGGCCGAGGCCTGGCCCAGTGCCGCCCCTGGGGCCAGGTTGAACGCGATCGTCACGGCCTCCAGCTGCCCGGCATGGTTGATCGCGATCGGCCCCACTTCACGCTCGAAGGTCGCCACGCTGGATAGCGGCATGAGCGCTCCATTCCCTGCCCGCAGGTAGATCTTGTTGAAAGCGCTTTCGTCGTACTGATGCTCCGCGGCCACCTGCAGGATGACCTGGTAACTGTCGCTGGAAGTATAGATCGTGGATACCTGGCGCTCGCCGAACGCACTGTAGAGCGCGGAGCGGATATCGCCTATCTGCACACCCAGCAGATTGACCTTGTCGCGGTTGATATTGAGCCGGGCTTGCAGCCCCTTCAACTGGGAATCGCTGGTAACGTCGCGGAAAACAGGGTCCTGGCGCATGCGCGCCATCATGCCGTCAGCGGCGGCCCGCAACTCTTCGGCGTGCACGCTGCGCATGACATACTGATAACGGCTCTTGCTGGTGCGCCCACCCAGCCTGAGATTCTGAATCGGATTGATATAGACGTCCACCCCCGGAATGGCGCGTACGGCCCGCCGCAGATCTTCGGCCACCTCGTCTAGGGGCAGACGTTCGCTGCGCGGCTTGAGCGTCATGAAAAGGCGGGCGCTGTTGCTTTCGCTGGCATAGACGTTCAGGTTGTCCACCGCGGGATTGGCGCGGATGACGTCGCTGGTTCGCTGCAGCAACTCTGTCATGGCCGGAAAGGAAATATCTTCGACCGCATCCACGGTGATCAGGGCCTGCCCGATATCCTCATTGGGAAAGAAACCCTTGGGCAGCACCACGAACAACACGCCGGTGGCAATGAAGGTTCCCAATGCAATGCCGAGCACAAGACGCCGGTGCCGCAACGCCCAGTCAAGCACATATTCGTAGCCTCCCAGGGTTTTCTCGAATCCCCGCTCGAACCATTCCGTCCACCTCAGGCTTGCATCTTCGCTCCCATGCGGGGCAATGTAGCGGCTGGTCATGACCGGTACCAGCGTCAGCGATACGACAGCCGACATCAGAACCGCGATTCCCACTACGGCGGCGAACTCGTGAAACAGGAGGCCGATCACCCCAGGCATGAAAAAAATGGGAATGAAGACCGCAACCAGCGACAATGAAATCGAGATGATGGTAAAGCTGACCTCCTTCGATCCCCGCAAGGCTGCCTGCAGCGGCGGGACCCCCTTTTCGATATGCCGCACGATGTTTTCGAGCATGACGATGGCGTCATCCACCACCAGGCCGACCGCAAGGGTAATCCCCAGCAGGGAAATATTGTCCAGGCTGTAGCCGAGCACCCGCATCATCGCGACCGTCCCCAGCAGCGAAATCGGTAGCGACAGCGCGGGAATCAGGGTAGCAGACGGCTTGCGCAGGAAAAGAAAGATCACCAGCAGGACGAGCACGATCGTGATGGCGAGCGTGACCTGTACGTCGTGTATCGACTCGCGGATGGAAACGGAGCGATCCGTGGTCAGCCGCAATTGAACGGAAGACGGCATCTGTTCGATCAGTCCTGGCAGGACGGAGCGGATGCCATCGACCGTAGCGACGGTATTCGCGCCTGGCTGGCGCTGAACCGACAAGGTGATGGCCGGTTCTCCGTTGACCCAGCTTGCGGTCTTGAGCGATTGAACGCTGTCTTCGACCTGGGCTACTTCGGAAAGCCGTACCGGATTGCCCTCGGGCGATGTCGCCACGATCAGATCGGCGAATGCCGCGGCATTGTTGAGCTGGCGATTGGCCTGGATGGTGAGCGTCTGCCGTGGGCCTTCAAGCGTACCGATCGGAGAATTGGCGTTCGCCGTATTCAGTGCGACGGCAATATCGTCGAGAGTCAGGTTGCGCACGGCAAGCGCCTCCGGATTCGCACGTACACGGACCGCATATTTTTTCTGCCCGTTTATTTGAACCTGCGCAACACCGGACAGTGTCGAGAGCGTGGGCGCGATGAGATCCTCGGCATAACTGTTCAGGTCCGACAATGTCATCGAAGGCGAGGTCAGTGCCAGAAAAACGATGGGAGAATCGGCCGGATTGATCTTGCGATAGGAAGGAGGCGTCGTCATTTCCATGGGAAGCGACCGCTCGGCGCGGAGCAGCGCCGCCTGCACGTCTATGGACGCGCTGTCGATATCCCGATCCTGGTCGAATTCCAGCGTAATGGCCGTATTGCTCAGCGTGCTGGCCGAACTGATGACCGAGAGACCGGAGATCATGGAAAATTGCCGCTCCAGCGGCGTGGCCACGGATGAGGCCATCGTTTCGGGGCTGGCTCCGGGCAGAACCGCAGTTACGGAAATGGTCGGGGAATCGTAGCTGGGCAGCGCAGCGATGGGCAGGCCATCGTAGGCGATGACGCCGGCAAGGACAGCGGAAGCGGACAGCAGCACGGTCATGACCGGGCGGCGGATGCACAATTCGGAAAGGGTCATCGCATGTGTGCCGCTTTAAGGACGCGCTGTACAAGTCTTCGCTGGCGCGACGGCGATCGAACGGACAGAGATGATCATCCGGTACTGCTGTCCCTGTCCCGGGTCTTGCCACCGGCTCCCGCCTCGACGACCGCACTGCCTGACCGGAGATTCTGCGCGCCTTCCACGACGATACGCATGCCCGGCGCAATGCGCTCCCCCTCTATGACGGCTACTCCGCCCTGGATCAGCCGTACGCCGACCGGGAAAACGCTTACCTTGCCGTCATCGCCCACCCCATACAGGAACTTCTGCTCCGGACCGTTCTGTACCGCCTGCACCGGTACCGTAAACGCATCCCTGATGGTTCGCGGTGCAAGGGTCACGATGACGAACATGCCGGGCCAGAGATGCCTGTCCGCATTTGGAAACTCCGCTTTCAGGCGGATTGTTCCGCTGGCCGTATCCACTGCGTTATCGATGAATATCAGCCGGCCCGTCCTGGTCCACTCCTGTCCGCCACCCAGTTCCACATTTACCGCCACATTTCCGCTGGCGCGGGCCTGCTGCAGCGATATGAGTTCGCGTTCCGGCAAGGTAAAACTGACATTGATCGGATCGATCTGCGTAATGCTCACCAGAGCGTCATTCGGCTGTACCAGACTGCCCTGATAGACCGGAATGGCACCCGTACGACCTGCAATCGGCGCAACGATCTCACTGAAACCCAGGGCGATGCGATTCGCCTGGACTGTCGCCTCATCGACCGAAAGTTGAGCACGCAACGCCTCGACCTGGTTCCGTGCGACATCGAGCGCAGCCTGGGAGATGAAATTCTGTCGGAACAATTCCTCCTGGCGTTCGAGATTGCGCTCTGCGTTTCTCAGGTCAGCCTGGGATTTGGCCAGCTGGCCTTTGGTCCTGAGCAGATTGGCATCCTCGGTGCGCGCATCGAGGGTGAACAGCTTTTCGCCTTTTTGAACATACTGCCCTTCCCTGATGTGCACCGCGCTGACCATGGCGCTGAGCTGGGGCCGCACTGCAACCGTCTGCTGCGCCGATACCGTGCCGTTGGCCGTCAGCCTGACCGATACATCGCTTTGCGTTACCACGGCGGTGACGACGGGCACGGACTCCGCCGCCGGTTTCTTCGTATCGGCGGCACCGCCCTGGCTGCGCCAGAGCCAGACGACTCCCACCAGGACGACGAGCAGGAGGCCTGCCACGCTGGTCCTCAGCCGCATCCTCCGAGAGGGTGGATTCGTTTCAGTCATCGCTTCCATTAAAATCAGGCAGAGGCCGTTACCGTCAAACAGCGAAGGAAAAGTCGGAATGAAATGAAGCCGGGGCCTGCGGACAGATGACGAATGTTTCGTATCCGTGCATGCCGCGCGGATGCCTGCTCAGGGCGGATCAATCCACGACCCTTCCTCCAGCCAGGCGGATACGCCATGAGCAGCGGGTGGAAATCGCCTCGTCATGCGTCACCAGCACCAGTGTCGTGCCTCGCTCCCGGTTCAGCTCGAACATGAGCTCAATGATCTGTGCACCCGTGCCGGAATCCAGGTTTCCGGTCGGTTCGTCTGCCAATACCAGGCGCGGCTGAGTGACGAATGCACGCGCAATGGCGACACGCTGCTGCTCTCCACCGGATAACTGTCTCGGATAATGCTTCAGACGCCTGGAGAGCCCCACCCGTTCCAGCAATTCAATGGCTGCGCTGCCGGCATTGCCGGTGCCAATGAGCTCCAGCGGCAGCATCACGTTCTCGATCGCGGTCAGAGCAGGCAGCAACTGGAACGACTGGAACACGAAACCCAGCATCCGCCCGCGCAAAGCGGCCCGTGCGTCTTCATCCAGTACGAAAATATCCTCGCCATCGAGGTGAACCTTACCGCTCGAAGGTGTATCTAATCCTGCCAGCAACCCCAGCAATGTAGATTTGCCCGAGCCCGAGGCGCCCACCACGGCGACCGAATCGCCTGCATGTACCGTTAGATCGATGCTGTCCAGGATGGTAAGCTGCTCGCTGCCGGTACTCACCTGTTTCGTCAACGCAGTTGCCCGCACGATGGGCCGCACAACATTATCCGTCATGAAAAAATTCCTGGTTACCCTCTATATACTATCAAGTATTTCAGCGCTCGATGCAGGCTCAGCAACGCAGCCGGTACCCGCCGTTGCAGCCGGGACGCCTACTGTCATGGTATTTGGCGACAGTCTCTCCGCTGGCTACGGCCTGCCGCAGGACGCTGGATGGGTCAATCTGCTGAAGAGGCGGCTACAGGCACAATCTCAGGCAAACCTTATCAACAAGAGCATCAGCGGCGAAACCACCCTGGGGGGACGCAACCGCATTGAACAGGCGCTTAAAACCCACCGGCCGGATATCGTCATTGTCGAACTCGGGGGCAATGACGGATTGAGGGGCGCATCCATCGACTCCATACGCGACAATCTCGAGGCGATCATCAAAGCCTGCAAGCGCAACAACGCCACAGTGCTGTTGACAGGAATGCAGCTGCCGCCGAATTATGGCATAACATACACGCAAAAGTTTCAGGATATTTTTCCGCAACTGGCGAAACGTCACGACATCAAGCTGGTGCCATTCCTTCTGGACGGGTTCGGGGGCAAGCGCGAATTTTTCCAGGCCGATGGAATACATCCCAATGTCCAGGCGCAGAAAAAAATCGTGGAAAATATCTGGAAGGTCCTGAAAACGATGCTTACGGCGTCTCCCGAAGAATCGTCCGCGGAGCGGATCACGGCGAAGGGGGATTGATGGCTGCACCTGTCTTCCCGCAATCGGAATAAGAATAATGAACAGCTACAGGCATATCCTGGTCACTCTGGACTTTTCGGAGCATGGAAACGAAGTCGTCCGGAAGGCACGCTATCTGGCAGAAATGTTTCATGCAAAGCTGAGCATTATCCATGTACTGGATAACATTCCCATGCCGCATGCGGCCTATGGCAGCATCATTCCACTGGACGAGCATTCAGCATACGAATTGCTGGAAGCGGAAAAATCCAAACTGAAGCAGATAGCCGATCAACTGGGAGTGGAACCTGCGCGACGCTGGATGATCTGGGGCGTACCGGGCCAGGAAATTGTCCGCCTGGCGGAGCGTGAAAGCATCGATCTGATCGTGATCGGCTCGCACGGCCGCCACGGCCTCGCCTTGCTGCTCGGGTCCACGGCAAACGATGTTCTGCACCACGCCCAATGCGATGTCATGGCCGTCCGCTTGCGGGACGAGGTTGCAGAGGAGGAAACTTTCCATGAAAAACCAGTGCTGAATCCTTCAATCTGACATCAAGGGAAGCGCCTCTCCCGTTTCCCTTCAACAGGACCTGAGGAGCAATGGGGGTCGCCTGCACCCTGCGTTCCCGTTCATCATCCGGTTCGGCCAAATCCGCAGAACAGCGCTACCAGAATCGCCACCAGGGTTCGCCGTTTTCGCCTGTGGAATCGGAAAGGAACCGGCTGCTGGGGAAGTTCTTTCTCATCACCCGGTCAGCATCGTCGCGCAGGTCGTCCATGCCCAGCGCATCATAGGCTTTCACCATGATGAATAACGCCTCTTCTGTCGCGGGAGTTTGCGGATATTCCTTCAGGGCGTACTGGGCACGGTTGACCGCAGCCACGTAGCCGCCCCGTTTCATGTAGTAGCGTGCCACCTGCACTTCGTTCAGGGCCACGACGTTGACCAGATGCTTCATGCGTTGTACCGCATCCGGCGCATACTTGCTTTTGGGAAACCGGGTGACCAGTTCCTTGAAATTCTCGAACGATTCATGCGACGCTTTGGGATCGCGCTCACTCATGTCCTGGTTGAGAATTTTCTCCGTTACAATGCCCATCAGGCCCAGGTCGTCATTGAAATTTGCGAGTCCCTTGAGGTAATAGGCATAATCGACATTTGCGTGATTGGGATGCAGCTTGATGAAGCGATCCGCCGCAGCCATAGCCATGGCCTGCTCTCCATCCTTATAATATGCATACGCAATCTCGAGCTGCGCCTGCTGGGCATAGCGTCCGTATGGATACCGCGCCTCCAGCGCTTCGAACAGCTTGATGGCAGCCGCATAGTTTCCATCGTTGAGTTCCGTCTTTGCCTCGGAATAGTATTTGCTGGCAGACCAGGTCTTGGAATCCTCTATGTCCTTGGGCAGCAGGCCACATGCCGATAACAGCAATGTCAGAAATAAAGCGACGCCACGTGACATGATTCGTTCAGCAGGATGGAAAAGAGGATGATCCATTATAACCCAAAGCGCTTTGTCGCCTGAATCAGACAAAATCATCGAATTGATCGTTCCCGAGCAGTTCGCCGGAATGCGGCTCGATCAGGCATTGGCACGGCTGCTTCCGGATTGGTCGCGCAGCCGCCTGCAAACCTGGATACGCGAGAAACGGATCCGCGTGGACCGCGCCGAAGCGATCCCCAGGCAGAAGGTATGGAGCGGGGAAAAGATCGAGGTCAGGCCGGGCGCCGGCATCGGTGAGGCTGGTCACGCACCCGAAGCCATCGCGCTCGACATCGTTTATGAGGATGAAACGATCATCGTCATCAACAAGCCAGCCGGACTGGTGGTGCATCCCGGCAGCGGAAACTGGCAAGGCACCATGCTCAACGCATTATTGCATCATGCCGCGCAACTCAGCGCCGTGCCTCGGGCAGGCATCGTCCATCGACTGGACAAGGATACCAGCGGGCTGTTGGTAGTGGCAAAAACCCTGGAAGCGCAAACCAGCCTCGTCCGCCAGTTGCAACGACGCACCGTGAAGCGTGAATATCTGGCACTGGTACTGGGACAAGTGGCGATCGACGGATCGGTCGATGCGGCAATCGGGCGCCATCCGCTTCAAAGGACCCGCATGGCTATCGTTGCAGGAGGCAAGGAAGCGCGCACGCATTACCATGTTCTGGAGACGTTCGAAACGTGCACCTTGCTTCGGTGCAGCCTGGAAACGGGGCGCACACATCAGATTCGGGTACACATGCGTGCCATCGGCTATCCGCTCGTGGGCGACCCCATATATGGAGGGTTGAAAAAAGGTGCTCGCCATGCTTGCTACCTTCTGCCCCATTTTCTCCGGCAGGCGCTACATGCGCACCGGCTGGAACTGACCCACCCGCGGCTCGGCCAGGTCATGTCCTGGGAAGCGCCCTTGCCTGCCGACCTGAACAACCTGCTGGCAGTGCTGCGCGAGCAGCGCTTGCGAATTCCTTAGCGGAATGAACGGTTGGATTGTTCCCGACTGGCCCGCGCCCCCTGGTGTAAGGGCTTTCTTCACTACCCGCGATGGCGGGGTCAGCGATGCGCCCTATGCCAGCTTCAACCTGGGTGATCACGTGGGCGACGATCCCCTATGCGTCCGCCAGAATCGTGCGCTGCTGCGCCGGTTTCTGCCGGAGGAGCCGCAATGGCTGAAGCAGGTGCATGGTACGACTGTCATCGATACCGACGCAAAGGACCGCCTGATCTCGTGTGAAGGAGATGCCGCATTCACCCGGTGCAGGGGCAATGTCTGTGCGGTACTGGTAGCCGACTGCCTGCCGATCCTGTTCTGCGACCGGGCGGGATCGACTGTCGGCCTGATTCATGCCGGCTGGCGTGGACTGGCCGCGGGGATCATCGGCCATACCCTGTCCGCGGCAGGTCTCATGGCGACTCCTCTCATGGCATGGCTTGGCCCTGCGATCGGACCGGATCGTTTCGAGGTCGGTGCAGAAGTGCGTGACATCTTCATCCAGCGCGACAGAAAATCCGCTCTCGCCTTTACTCCCCAAGAAGGTCACAGGAAGGGCAAATGGCTTGCCGATATCTTTTTCCTGGCACGGCAGCAACTGGTGGATGCGGGTGTAACTGAAATCCACGGTGGCGGCATATGCACCTTCAGCGACCCCGCCAGGTTTTTCTCGTATCGCCGCGATGGCGATACAGGCCGCATGGCGGGACTGATCTGGCTTGTATAACGGACCGTAATTAACGGGCCGAATAACGGATCGTATCAGCCGGATTGCATCCCATTTCCGCGCCTGGCAGCTACCCGGACCCGTCCCGCTCAAATTACGGCCTGCGAGAGCGTATAATCCCGCATTTCCCGAACCCCGCCCTACATGTCCATTCTTGCCTGGATCATCGCCACCACCTTATGTGGCGGCGCGTTGAGCGTACTGTTTGCCGCCGCGCTGACGCTCAGCACGCGTGCTTCCTGGGTACAGATGCTGATCTCATACGCCATAGGCGCACTGCTGGGTGCCGCCTTTCTCAATGCATTGCCGGAAGCGCTCGAACTGTCCAGGAATCCAGGGCAAATGACCGCCACCGTGCTGTTTGGCATCCTGCTATTCTTCATTCTGGAGAAACTGGTGCTGTGGCGGCACTGCCATTCGGCGGAATGCGAAGTGCACGATCCAGTGCCGGGCGCAACGATAGTGGCACCGAGCATGGCCAGTGCAGCAGATGCGTCGCACGACAATGGCCGCAGCGGAATGATGATCATGCTCGGCGACACGTTTCACAACTTCGTCGATGGCATACTCATTGCCGCGGCGTTCATGGCGGACATCCAGCTGGGCATTGTGACCTCCATTGCCATCATTGCCCACGAAATACCGCAGGAAGCGGGAGATTTTCTGATCCTGCTCAATTCCGGCTATACTCGCAAGCGGGCGCTGCTGTTCAATCTGATGTCCAGCGTTGCAACCCTCGTAGGCGGCCTTTCCACCTATTTCATGCTGCAGGACATGAACCATCTCATTCCTTCCCTGCTAGGGCTCGCGGCAGCAAGCATGATTTACGTGGCAATGTCCGATCTGATCCCGGGCCTGCACAAGCGCCCCGAGATTGGCGCAACCATTCAGCAGGTTGCGCTCATCACGCTGGGGATTGCCTCCATCTGGCTGGCCAACAGCCTTTTTGCCCATCCCCACGAACTTTGATTCGTAGAACCGCCCGGTCCCCGGTTCGAACGGATATTCATGATTTCCACATATGCCCCTTAAACAATCGCCCCCGAAAATCGGCTTCGTCTCCCTCGGCTGCCCCAAGGCTCTGGTCGACTCCGAGCGTATCCTCACCCAGTTGCGCGCCGAAGGTTATGAAACGTCCGGTACTTACGAAGACGCCGACCTCGTGGTCGTCAACACGTGCGGTTTTATCGATCGCGCCGTGGAAGAATCGCTGGATGCCATCGGCGAGGCTCTGGCGGAAAACGGCAAGGTCATCGTCACCGGCTGTCTCGGCGCAAAAGACGATGGAAAGGCGATAAGGGAAGCCCATCCCCAGGTACTGGCGATAACAGGGCCACAGGCCCTGCCGGAAGTCATGACGGCAGTGCACCGGCATCTTCCGCAGCCGCACGATCCCTATATCAGCCTGATCCCGCCGCAGGGAATACGGCTCACACCCAGGCACTATGCGTACCTCAAGATTTCGGAAGGCTGCAACCATCGCTGCACCTTCTGCATCATCCCTTCCATGCGTGGCGATCTGGTCAGCCGCCCGATCAGCCAGGTCATGCAGGAAGCTGAGAATCTGGTCAATGCCGGGGTGAAGGAACTGCTGGTCATTTCGCAGGATACGAGTGCCTACGGGGTGGACATCAAGTACCGCACCGGGTTCTGGCAGGGCAGGCCGATCAGGACGCGCATGACCGAACTGGTTCGGGCGCTCGGCGAACTTGGCGTCTGGGTGCGGCTGCACTATGTCTATCCCTATCCGCACGTCGACGAGGTCATTCCGCTGATGGCCGAAGGAAAAATCCTTCCTTACCTCGATGTACCGTTTCAGCATGCTCATCCGCGCATCCTGAAAGCGATGAGGCGTCCCGCCAGCGCCGAGAACAACCTCTCCCGCATCAGGAGCTGGCGGGAAACCTGCCCGGATATCACGCTGCGCAGTACCTTCATTGTCGGCTTTCCCGGCGAGACGGAAGCGGAGTTCGAACAACTGCTGGAATTCCTTGAGGAAGCGCAGCTCGACCGCGTTGGCTGCTTCGCCTATTCACCAGTGGAAGGCGCAGCAGCCAACGCGCTGCCGGATCATGTTCCGGAAGAGGTAAAGGAAGAACGCCGCGCGCGCTTCATGGCGGTTCAGGAAAGCATCAGCGCTGCCCGCCTGACCCGGAAAATTGGGCAGCGCATGACTGTGCTGGTGGATGAAGCAGAGGCAGGCAAAGCGATTGCACGCAGCACTGCCGATGCGCCGGAAATCGATGGCGTAGTCTACGTTAACGGTGCGGAACGCGTCATGCCCGGCGAGCTTGTCGAAGTTGAAATTATCGGCTCGAACGCGCATGATCTGGATGCCATCATGGCAGAGCGGAAACCTTCCGAGAGGCGAAGATCCGTCCGCTACGCCTCGGGGCGGAAGATCGAACAGAAACAAGACAAACCCGGCAGGAGAAATAATGGATGACGAACGATCAATCAACAATGGCTCACGTACTATCCGGAAGACCGTCTTGAAACAAATTCTTGCCATTGTGATGTTCCTTGCCAGTGGCACCATGATGGCCAGCGAAATCGACAAACGCCAGGTTTTACCCCTTAACGAGCTACAGCGCGATCATATACTCACGGAAATGCGCGCCTTGCTCTCCGGAACACAACGCATTCTGGCCGCGCTTGCACAGGAAGATATGACCGCGGTGGCCGGCCATGCCCGTTCGCTCGGCATGGAGATGACAAAGGGAGAAGATCATCTCCTGGCAGTACTGCCGAAAGGATTCGTACAGCTCGGCATGTCGGTGCATCGATCATTCGATCGCATAGCGGCCGACGCGGAATCCCTGAAAGACGCCAAATACACGCTGCAACAGCTGAGCGAATCCATGAAAACATGCACCGTCTGCCATGACGGTTATCAGATTCGCACCACGAAGCAGCCGGCGATGGATCCCGTACAGTCGCATCCCAACCACCACTAAGGAAGCGCTGAACAAATCTCCGCTGGAC
>CAZYYR010000037.1:11133-14779 GCA_964651465.1 uncultured Nitrosospira sp. | reverse complement strand
CCGGATGGCGGTCATCGTATCCTGCAGGGGATTGCAGGATGGTTCATGCATGCCGACATCGCCCGCGGCCACCAGCGGCATGTCCGTAATGGCGGCAGCCTGTCGTATTCTCTCGAACAGTGCGTTCTCGCCGGCATGAAGCAAAAGCTCGACGGCCATCCAGCACCGGCCTGGAAACAGGGATAGCGCCCAGCGCATGTCATCCAACAGGATGCCCTCTGTCTGAGCGGGACGGGGAACCAGCAGGACCAGGCAGTCCCGCAACAAGGCAAGATGGGGCGCCTCGGGACAGCTTTCGAAATCTGCCCGGGTTATGCGATAGGCGCCTTTCAGGGCACGCTGTCTTGCCAGCGTGATCAGCTCGCACAGGTTGCCGTAGCCATTCCGGTTTTCAGCCAGGCAGACCATCCTCAGGCCGTCTTCCAGGATGAATTCCGTCCCGATCACGAGATGCAGGCCGATCTTCCTTGCTTCCGTGTGGGCTCTCACCACGCCTGCCATGGAGCATTCGTCGGCGATGGCCAGTGCGCTATAGCCCAGGGTTGCGGCCCGTTCCACCAGTTCTTCCGGCATGGAAGCGCCTTTGAGGAAGCTGAAGCTGGAACGGCAATGGAGCTCGGCATAGGGGACAGGATGGGGATAGGAGGAAAGCATCGAAGATTTCTTCCGGTCGATCACCCGAACAGGCCCTGCAGATACCAGCTTTTTCCATTTTCGTCATCCCCGGGCTTTTCTGCCGGAGCGTGCCGGCGGTAGATCCAGAGCAACTGGCCAAGCTCGTTTTTCGCGATGAAGTAATCGCGCGCTACCTGGCCGTCGTCCCACCATCCCGCTTCGATCCGCTCCGGTCCTGCAATCAATTCCAGTGGGGAGCCATAGACCGGCTGCCGATTTTTTTGCTTCAGTTCCAGCGGGGCATCCAACAGCCAGGCGGGACGCAACAGTTCTTCCGGGGCGGCCCCGGGATGGGTTTCGAGGCGTACTACGCTCTTTTCCTTCCCTTTTCCCATCTCCGGGGAGCGCGGCCTCTGACTGCATTCCGGACGGTGATCGGGGACAGGACTCAAGCGGGTGATGGCCTGCGGCCCCAGGCGAGAAGAAAGCTTTTCGATAAACCGGTTCAGCGAGGTCGTCTCTGATTGTGCGGTCGGGAACAGCTCCAGGCTGGCATTCGCATCTGCGGTTATCTCCTCCGCCGCCAGTTCGACCTCGCATATCGGCGCGATTGCCTCGGTGCGATCCAGGCGTTCCCTCAGCAGGAGCATCAGATGGGCCGGGTCGGCGCTTCGTTCGCAAAGCCGTATGGAGATGGATGATAATTTGTGCTGCTGCCGCAGAGAATGCTCATGATGCAGGGTGAATGCAAAGGCCAGGACGGCGGCATGGCGCGAAGCCAGCCAGCCGCACATCTGCTCGATCATGCGCTGGGCGGGCACCAGCAGCAGTTCGACATTCTCGACCAGTGCCATCAGCTTCAATCGTTGCTGAAAATGTTCGGGTATTTCCAGCCATTGCTGCGGATCAGGCAGTTCGCCGTAGGCGCGATCCAGTTCGACCGCCAGGTCCGGTCCAAACCGGCGGGCGATTCCTGCGCGGGGCAAGCGCCGGAGATCCGCGAGCGTCCGGCAGCCTATGCCGTGAATGACTTCGAGGTGGGGCTGGGCCGATTCCAGCAGATGGGCAGGCACGGAATCCAGCAGATTCCCGAACCTGCTGCCCGCTCCATTGACAACGGTTTGCGGCGCAGCGGATTGCGCCAGCAGCCATGCGCCCGTGGCAGTAGGGGCAACGCCCGTGCACAGTTGCAGACCTTGGGTCGCGACTGCCCGATTGAGGGATGGGCACAGTTTCTTCAGCCCTCCGAACAGCTTCAGGCTGGCGGAGACTTCGGCAATCAGGCCACTGGCCCGCATCGCGATATTGGGGGTGAAACGCAGCGCGGCATGTGCAGCTTCCCGCAGCGTTTTCATCTCCTCGTTCAGGTCCTGTTCCACGATTACCAGATCGGGGAAAATGGACAAGGCACTGGCCAAGGTCTGCTGAGCCGTGATCCCATGTTGCCGTGCCCGCCTGTTGGCGTGCTGGATGGATGCCTGGTTGCCTTTGCGGGCAGGCACAGCCATTGCCGGAACCAACGCGGCAGGAAACCGGCGCTCAATCCGGTCAAGCGGAAGAGTGGGGCAATGGAGCGCGATCCACAGCATGGCACTGGCCTGAAGCGATTACGGTTATGGGAGCAGCAGGAGCGGACAGGTGTTTTGTCCGGCCCAGGGTGATGAAGACAGGCAGGGCAGGCAGGGCAAGCCGAGCGCCCCGGCGTTTCAGCAGATGCAGGGAGAGGGTGTATGGGGTATATGGGGTATGAGAGCGGCCGGGCCTCCAGACGGGAGCGGCCGGAGCAGCTGGGCCGATCCTGATGCGCAGCGGAGCCGCGGAGGGCTCGGCTTGTGCATTTTCCGGCCTGAACAGGAAAACCAGGTTGGCGGAAGTTCGTGCAATGATCTGCAGCCGGCGCGTCATTTGCAGGCTCACTTCGGGCAGCCAGCCGATGACAGCGCCGAAAGCGGTGCTCCGGATGCCCTGCTCCAGCGCCCATGTCCGCTCGCCGGGTTTGCATACCCTGACGATCACAATGCGGCGGCTGTCGATATCCAGGCTCTCCCATGCATGCATATAGGGCATATGGGGTGGAGCGACCAGCAGAATATTCCTCCCGCTGCGGGTGAGGGGTCCTAATGCCCGGCTCAACAGCTGGATTTCCCCCAGCCCTTCCGCAGGCAGCAGCAGTTCTGTCAGATTGCGTCCAGGCCACCCTCCTCCGGGCAATTCCTTGTCCAGTTCATCGAAGCCGCTGGAAACGATTGGGTCGGCCGAAGCGCCCAGGGCGTCGCCCCGCCATATTTTGTCTCTGAAGCGGGCCTCGATTTCCGGCAGCGATGGTGGGACCGAAGGTACAGAAGATGCGAGCATGTCGAGGGCATGGCGGATGCATCGGCCGGTTATCGGCCGGAACCGGAATGATGCCCTGGAATGCGGTTTTTCCGGAACAGCCCGGCATAGAGCCCGTAGATCTCCAGTTTCTGTGCCGGCCGGATAGGGGGGTAATCCCCGCTGCGCTTGCCGTTGCGCGCTTCGAGATAATAGCCTTTCCTGTCCCTGGCCAGGACCTTGAGGGTGAACTCATTATCCACGATGGCCAGCACCACCTGGCCGATCGCGGCGGTAGTGCTGCGCTCGATGATCACCATGTCGCCTTCCAGTATGCCCAGATCGACCATCGAATCGCCCTTGACGGGAAACAGAATGGTCTGGGAAGGCTTTTCGATCAGATAATCATCGATGCGCAGCAGCTCGGGCTGAACGTCGGCGGCCTGCTGCGGCAGTCCGGCCCGGACTGGATGGCCGACGCTTCGCTCAAAAAAACGCGGCGTGGGACGCAGCCGGCTGCCCGGCGCCTTTTCCAGGAAACCTTCTTCCTTCAGTCGCTGAACGATTCCATGTGTCCAGGAGCGCGCCTTAACATTCCACAGCCCCGATAGCTGGGTAATGGAAGGAATGATTTTTTCCCTGGCATAGTAGTCCTGCAGCTTGCCAAGGTAAAAAAGGATGTCGACTTGTTGCATGGACACGAGAAACGGATTTAGAA
>CAZYYR010000037.1:0-11033 GCA_964651465.1 uncultured Nitrosospira sp. | reverse complement strand
GAGAAACGGATTTAGAACAATCATTCTCATTATAGAGAACAATTGTTCCCGATTCAAATGAGACGGATAACTGTCGATGGGAGGGGTATGAGGCATGCTCCCTGACAGACGATACCCGATTGTATGCCTGTCTCAACGTCATACAAATCCTTCGTAATCGGCTGCGTGGCGTTCATAGGCATGTCACGTAAGTTGCGTAGCTTATGCCACGGGTGTGTGTGTCCGCTGTCGGGGAAAGGGGAAGGAGAGAAGCGGGTCTTCCCGTTCTTCCTTCCTGCGAGTAAACACAGCCGTTCTTGAATCGTCATATGAACCGTACATCGCACGTACGTACTTTTTAATAAGGGGAACTCTCGAATGACTTCAATGAAAAAAAAGCTCCGCCTGTTTTCGCTGGCGGCTTTGAGTATGCAGGCACTGGTATTGGGCCCGGTTCAGGCAGCGGATGATTTCTCGGGAAATTCATTCGCCAGCAACAATAATGCGTTAAGTGCCGGCGCCGGAAAACAGCGTATAAGAATCGATAGCCTGCGCCAGAAAGACAACAAGGTTTTCGCCGACGATGACGATTATGCAGACAGGGGCAAACGCCGTGGCCGCGGAAAGGACGATCGCGAACCGCTGCCGCACGATCAATACCCGAATGTCTATAACGATTATATTCAGCCCATCGCAACCGCGATCGATTACCACAACGGGATGGTTTACCTGTTCAATTATGAAAATGACAAATTGATCATCGTGGATCCGACCACGCTCCCCGGCTGGCCTGGAAATGTTCCCTTGCAGCACACGGTCGTGATGCCCGAGGGAAAAAAGATCTATATCACTTCGGACAATACGCAGGATCATCCCTCCTATATCATCGCCCTGACGGTGAACAGCATCGATTGGGAGACGCGCCAGGCCTGGCTGGCCGTGGATACGGTGCTGGCGGCGGATTCACCCAACAGGCCGTCGGAGTTGCCGTTTGTCACCCCGGTCAACCGGGTCCAGGCTATTCCCAACTGGCTGATAGGCAGGGGAACCCAGATTCATGGCCCGACGCTGCTGCCGTACTCCGATTATCTTTATTTTACGGAATTCACATCGGACAGGGTGCGCGTTCTCAATCACAAAACGAACCAGTTCGTGAGCTTTGATCCGATCGTCATACCTGGCTATACCGAGCAGACGCACGGAGTGAATTTCAACCGGTCGGGTAGCGTGGGTCTGGGGACAGGCTACTTTTTCGACAACAGCGTGATCGATGTCTACAAACCCAACAGGGAAACCGGTGAACTGCAAGCAGTCGGCCAGATCATGCTTGGTGACGAGAAGCGGCATGCGGCTTTTACGCATTTCGTGTATTGGCTGGACGAGCGGTATGCGGTCACCGCATCGATGCAGTTCGATAAAACTTCCCTGACTCCTTCAACCACGAAGCAAATCATCCCGCCGAGCGTATGGCTGCTGGACACCGTGGAGGGGACCGCGAAGGAAATCGTCAAGTACACAAATAATGCCAAAGGCCATGGCGTTTTTCGTTCGGCATCCGACATTGCTGTAGTGGATAACAAACTCTATATCGCGGAGGAAGATACCCTCGATTTTACGTTTGGCAATGATGGGTACATTTCAGTCTTCGATCTGACCGATCGCGAGAAGCCGAGGTTCATCAAGAGGCTTCGGCCGGGAATTGAACTTCCGCGGGGGTATTCCGTCGCTCACACGATCAGTCCGACCCCGGATCATCGCCACTTGCTGGTGGCAAGCTGGGTTTCAGGCTATGTCCTGAAAATTGATACGGAAACGGATACGGTCGCAAAAGTATGGGGACCGCGGGATGGTCTCGTGAAGCCGCACGGCATATTCGCCGCAGGCGGGCTGCGCTGATCCCGGTCAGCGGTTCTGTACTCCATATGCCCGGCCCACTTGTTCCCCAAGGGTTTATCCCGGGGCGGAACAGGATGGGCCGCCCGCTTTCACTGTAATCCATAACGCTGATCATCAGGATCGATTATGAAATGGATAAGCAAAATTCAGCCAGAAGCATTCCGGGAATGCCGTTTTCGGGCTGTTCTGGCAGCCTTTCTTCTGTTTGTGCATACAGGTATCGAAGCCGCCACTGTCGTTCTGGCACGTCCGATCCCTCTGCGAGCTGAGACCATCGCTCAGCTGAAGCAATCACACCCGGCCAATGACCCTCAGTGGCAGCTGATCGTGTTCGGATTTACGCATTGCAAGGATGTCTGTCCGACCTCCCTGGCCAATCTTTCCATGCTCGTCAGGGCAGCCGCAGCCGAGCAGATCGATCTGAGTGGAATTTTCGTCACCGTGGATCCGGATCGGGATACCAACGACATCCTGTCGCGGTACACCCGGGCTTTCGACACCGATCTCGCCTATTTGCGTTTCGAAGGCGAAGAACTGGAGCGATTCAAGGCCACTTTCAGCGTCGAGACCGCCTTTTACACAAAAAATGCGGGAAACATGCAGAACTATCAGGTGAACCATAGTACTACCGCCTTTCTCATCGATTCCAAGGGGCATATCAGGGTGATATTCGATGCACTGAAGGATGCCGCTCAGGTGGAACAGCTGTTTCGCGAGCGCAAGTCCCTGTTCACGTCATGATCCGGGCTATCGTACTTCTTCCGTTGCTGATCGCCAGTTCTCTCACTGCGTACGCAATGCAGATCGAGGCCGATCCCCGCACCATCGTGTCGTTTATGGACAAGGCGCTGTCTCCCGAGCTGGATATCCTGTCCCTGTCAGCCGATATTTCACCGGATGACCAACTGGTCTTTCAGGTCAAGACCAGGGGGGAGCGGTCGGAAGGAGAGGCCGGTGATTACATGTTGCTGCGCATACAGCACGGGAAAGTTCATGTTTTCCTCGTTCCGATAAACACGAAAGACGGCGACAAGGTTCTGGCGTATGAAAGCGCGCTTCAGCCTGACGGCCATGCCCTGTTGCCCAGGACCCTGAAAGCATCACGGGAAGCCGACCTGCCCGTCGGGCTGAATGCGAGGCGCATAGCAGGCGGAATGGATTTCATTCTTCCGGTCGACTGGATCGACTTCGGAGAAGAATTTGGTTTCGATGCCTATACCGTCAAAGTGCGCATGCAGGGAAACACCGTGGAGATCGGTGAGATACACGATCAGGCAGGGAAAGGCCGCAACGGGAAAAGTACATTTTCCGCGATTACCCTGCTCAACAAACTCTGCACGCCGCAACGGCTGCGATCGAGCCGATAACGTTTCTTTTTCCTTCCGGACGGGTGCGGTGCCGCCCTGGTCCGACCTGGTTTTTCACCTACGGCGTGGTGGGGCGTAATCGTTCTGTCACGTAAGACCCCTACACTTGTACTCCTATAAATTCGGGACTACACTTGTGTCCCAGCAAATTCATGAGCATGTCAGGTTGATGAGAAATGACCTATGAAATATCGGTGCATGTGGCGGCGAATGGGTGCGGAACGCGGGTTCACCCTGCTCGAGTTGCTGGTTGTGATGGTCATTATCGGATTGCTTGCCGGGTACGTTGCACCCAAGTATTTTTCGCAGGTTGGCAAGTCGGAAATAAAGGCCGCGCAAGCCCAGATTGATTCACTCGAAAAGGCTCTGGATCAATACCGTCTGGACATCGGTTCCTACCCCCCTACCGAACAGGGACTGGCCGCTCTGGTCATGCGCCCTGGAAACGAGCCGAAGTGGCAGGGTCCTTACCTCAAGAAGGCTCCGCCACCCGATCCGTGGGGCCGGCCCTACGTCTACAAGTATCCCGGGGAACGCTCGGAGTACGATTTATATTCCCATGGCAAGGATGGCCAGCCCGGCGGCACGGGCGAGGCGGCAGATATCACGAACTGGTAGGCTGTAATGCGTTATGAGGTGAAAGCCGTGCTTGCTGGACAAGGCACGGTGTTTCTTGAACTCGATGCGGAAACCGCCGAGGATGCGCGCCTTCAGGTCGCGGCCAAAGGCGGCATGGTACTTCACGTTCGGCGCAGGTTTTCCGGCTGGAAGCCGAAACCCCGGGTACGTTTTCCGCTTGCGCATTTCAGCCAGGAACTGCTCTCGCTGCTGGCGGCTGGCCTCAGCCTGGTCGAGAGCATCGAGACGCTGGCGGACAAGGAGCAGGATGCCGGCGCGCGCAAGATCATAGAGGGATTGCGCGCACGGCTGTATGACGGCGTGACCTTTTCCTTCGCGCTGGAATCATTCCCGCAGACTTTCCCTCCGCTGTATGTGGCAAGTGTCCGGGCAAGCGAGCGCACGGGCGACCTGCCTGAAGCATTGACCCGTTTCATCGCCTATCAGACACAGATGGATCTGGTCCGCAAGAAACTGATCGGGGCTTCCATCTATCCGGTCCTCCTACTGGTGATCGGATTGCTGGTCGCCGTTTTTCTCCTGATTTTCGTGGTTCCCAAGTTCAGTGCGATCTACGAGGACACCGGGGCGGATTTGCCCTGGCTGTCCGCACTGCTGATTCAGTGGGGGCATTTGGTGCACGAGCAGGGCTGGCAGTTGGCGGCAATCGGTACGGCGACGCTGTGCATCGCCGTGTACGGCCTGACCCGGCCGTGGCTCAAGGCACGGCTGGCGCAGGAATTATGGCGTGTGCCGGCCATAGGCGAGCGCATGCGTATTTATCAGCTCGCACGATTTTACCGCACGCTGGGCATGTTGCTGCGCGGCGGCATTCCGGTAGTGAAGGCGCTGGAGATGGTAAGCGGATTGCTGCAGCCTCTTTTCAGGCCAAAGGTGCTTGCGGCAGCCGCGCTCATCCGCGAGGGAAGAACCATATCCAGCGCCATGGAAGCCGAAGGGCTGACCACCGCAGTGGCTAATCGCATGCTGCGGGTCGGCGAGAGGACCGGCCTCATGGGGGAAATGATGGAGCGCATCGGCAATTTTCACGATGACGAAATTACGCAATGGGTCGAGTGGCTGACCAAACTGATTGAACCGCTGTTGATGGCCCTCATCGGCGGCGTGATCGGTGGAATCATCATTCTCATGTATATGCCCATATTTCAACTGGCGGGAAGCGTCGGTTGAGCCTATTGACCGGAGCCGCCGCCATGTCATCGTCCACCCTGCCGCTCCCGATGGCATCCGCTGAACCTTTACCGATTACCGCCCCGCAGTCCTTACCGATTGCCTCCCCGGAACCGTTTCCCATCATATCCCCGGAAACGCCGCCAGCAGCAGTTCTGGATCTGTCCGGGCTTGCGGAGGCGCGCAGGGAGGCATCCGGCCGCGGCATTCCGCTGATCGGCTTTCTGGAGGAAACATACGGCCTCGCACCGGACCGGCTGATGACGGAACTTGGACGGTTGCTGCGCATGCCGGTGCTGACGATGAAAGAACTGCACGCCTTTGCGCCCGCCTTCGAAGTCTTGTCTTTCAGCGAGGCGGTGAGGCATGAATGTGCACTGTTCCGTAACGGAGAACAGCACGTTCTGGCCGTGGGCAATCCATTTTCGCCCCATCTGCGGGCCTGGTTGGAAGATTATCTGGATCTTGCGCCCGCATGGCACCTGGTTCATCCAGCCGACCTGACCGCTTTTTTCACGCAGCAGGAACAGACCATGCGCGCCATGGACAGTGTCCTTCCCGCTGCCGAGCGCGGCGCCAAACAAGCGGATGGGGAAGACCTCTCCTTGAAAACGATCAACGAGGGGACCAGCCCGGTTGTACGGCTGGTGCATTCCACGCTCTACGACGCGCACAAGTCCCAGGCAAGCGATATTCACCTCGAGATGGTCATTGGCGCGCTATCGATCAAATACCGGATCGATGGCGTCCTGACTGCTGTCGGGGTGGTGCAGGGTGCGGAACTGGCGGAGCAGGTCATATCGCGCATCAAGGTGATGTCCGATCTGGACATTGCCGAACGCCGCGTGCCGCAGGATGGTCGCTTCAAGGTTTCCATACAGGGCCGGGAGGTCGATTTTCGCGTATCCATCATGCCGAGCATCTTCGGCGAGGATGCCGTCCTGCGTATTCTCGACCGGCAGGCGCTGGCCGATCATGTCGAGGGATTGACGCTCGATCACCTGGGATTCGATCCCCCGGCCATGGCAAGTTTCAGGCGTCTCAGTTCGGAGCCGTATGGCATGCTGCTCGTCACCGGGCCCACCGGAAGCGGCAAGACCACGACACTTTATGCGGCTATTTCGGAGGTCAACACGGGTCATGACAAAATCATCACCATCGAAGACCCGATCGAATATCAGCTGCCCGGGGTATTGCAGATACCCGTCAACGAAAAGAAGGGCCTCACCTTCGTGCGCGGTTTGCGCTCGATCCTGCGTCACGACCCGGACAAGATCATGGTGGGCGAGATCCGTGATCCCGAGACGGCGCAGATCGCCATCCAGGCGGCTTTGACAGGGCACCTGGTATTCACTACCGTCCACGCCAACAGCGTGTTCGACGTCATTGGCCGTTTTTCGCACATGGGAGTGGACCCCTACAGTTTCGTCTCGGCGCTGAACGGAATCGCCGCGCAAAGACTGGTTCGCCTGCTTTGTACGCATTGCGCCATGGAAGAGCGTCCGGACGGGCAATTGATTGCCGAGTCCGGAATTGCTTCCGAGCATGCGGCAGCATTCCGATTCCGCATCGGCAAGGGCTGCGGCCAGTGTCGGGGAAGCGGCTATAAAGGACGAAACGCCATTGCCGAGATGCTGTTGCTGAATGACGAAATCCGCGAACTCATCGTGGCGCGGGAACCGATACGCCGGATAAAGGAAGCGGCAAAACGCAATGGAACGCGGTTTCTGCGGGATGCCGCGCTCGATATGGTGAGAGAGGGTCGGACGAGTCTGCAGGAGGCCAATCGTGTCACCATTGTGGCGTGACCGTCTCCAGGTCTTCTTCTCTTCCAGCCAGGTCGTTCTGGTGCGCTCCCGGGGAAGGATGAAATCGAAATCTCCCAGCCGGATTTCCGCGAGGTGTGAGTGCAGGGCGGGTGGCCTGGCCTGGGAGTCGCCGCTCGACCAGTTGGACCAGATGATGGCGGGCGCGGAAGGTGCGGAAATGACCATCACGATCTCGAACCGTTTAGTGCGCTACGCGGTGCTGCCCGGACAGGAAAATATCGCCAATCCCGACGAGTTGCGGGCGTACGCCGCGTTTCAAATGCATGAAATATACGGAAAGCGGACTGCCGCATGGATGCTGGGCATGAGTACCTGGGACCCATGCACGGGCGGCGTCTGCGCAGCGATCGAGCGCAGCCTGTTCGAGCGGCTGGAAGACACTGCCGCTCGCCACAGGATCAGGCTGAAGTATATCGAGCCCTACTTCACCAGCGCATTCGACCGCTGGCACAAACGCTTCAATGGCGGGCGGACATGGTTCGCACTGGTAGAGACCGGATACCTCTGTCTTGCATTGATCGAGAATGGCGCCTGGCAGCGGATAAGCACCCGCCGGGTTACGCATGTCACCGAAGATGAGCTGATCGCAGCGCTCGATCAGGAAGCGATTTTATTTTCGAGGCATCCGGAAGCTGTCGAACAGGTCTATCTGCTGGCGCCCGAGCATCCGCAGCTGGCCCTGGCGGAGGATCGCAGCTGGCGGACGGTTTCCCTGCATGGCACAGAGATGCCTCTGCCTATGCATTATCCGGTTGCCGGTCCCGCTGGAGATGGAAAAACAGATGCGTAGCCTGAAGCTGAGGTTTCCGCAGGGCGCGGGTGATGCGCAGGGCACCGGGCATGCCTTGCTGGTGCTCGGCATGATCACGCTTGCCGTCGTGCTGTACCAGTTCAACCTGGCCATGAATGAGGTGGACTATTGGGATGTTCGTATTGCAAGCATGGACCGGCGGATGGAGAGGACGACCGAACCCGGTATTTCCGCAGCGCACACCAGTCCCGAAAAGAAGCGCGAAATGCAGAAGGCCAATCTGGTGATGAGCGAGATCGATCTGCCCTGGGAAGCGCTCTTTGATTCCGTCGAACATGCTTCCAGCGAGGACGTGGCCCTGCTGTCGTTTCAACCGAATCCCGCCGGCCGTACCTTGCGTATCGGAGGGGAAGCAAAGGACATTCCCGCGATGCTGGCGTTTGTCAGCGCCCTCGAGCGCGAGGCTGCGCTCAAGGACGTGCACCTGCTGCGGTACGAAGTCAAGCGGGACGATCCGCAGCAACCGGTTGTTTTCTTGCTGACCGCGTCATGGATCTGAGTTTCCTGAGGGATGCCCTGCGACGGATGCGCTGGCAAACGGAGCAGCTTGGCACGACCGGAAAAATCGGTATCGGTTTGTTTGTTTTTTCCGCGGTGTTCTTCGTTGCGGCAGTCCTGCCGCGCCAGGCGGAGTCCGCTGCGCTCATGGCCAGTGCAGAAGCGATGCAGACGCGCCTGCGGGCCGAGCCTGCCCAAGCGGCCCAGGCGCATGGCAAGCCGGTCCGCAAGGTCCGTGGTTTCCGGGCGTTGCAGGTTTTCTACGACTTTTTCCCGCAGATCGATTCCACGCCGCTGCGGATCAGGGAAGTGGTGCAGTCCGCGATGCAGTCCGGCGTGGAGATCAGCGGTACCGACTACCGCATGGTGCGGGAGAAGGATGTGAAACTCGTGCGTTACGAAATGGCGCTGCCGGTTCGGGGGCAATATTCGCAGGTACGCGGTTTCATTGCCGAGGTTCTGCGTGCCGTCCCGGCGATGGCGCTCGTCGATATATCCATCAGACGCGAGAGTGCGGATGCAGGACTGCTGGAAGCCAGTCTCAAATTCAACCTCTACTTAAGAGAAGACGGAAAATGAAACATGCCACAGCTAACGCACGCCAGCGTGCAACGTGGCTGGGCGGTGCGCTGCTGGCAACGCTGCTCGCAGCACAGTGGGTTGCTGGAGAGGATGGCAGTACGGATGTGGAGCCCACCGTCGAAGACAACATGCCCCGGCGCCAATCGCGCGCGACCAAGGATGAACCGGCAAATCAGGTGGAAGAATTGCAGATCGAGCGACTGGATCGCAGGAAATTCAGTGCGCAGGCAGGCGATATTTTCGGTCCCCAATCGTGGGTGCCGCCGCCTTCGCCATCTGCCGTGAAATCCGTACCCAAACCACCGCCGTTGCAGTTCAAATACCTGGGCAAGGTGGTCGAGGGGGATGAGACGCGAGTCTTCCTCAGCCTGGCCGACCGCAATTATATCGTCAAGGCGGGAGAGACCATCAATGGCCAGTACCGCATGGACGAAGTGAGTGATCATGCGATCACGCTGACCTATCTGCCCCTCGGTGCAAAACAGATGCTCGCCACTGCAGGGGCAGCAGCAGGCGGAACAGGTACAGGGGATATTCGATGAGAATCGGAAAATGTCTTCCGATTGTCCTGCTGATGGCGACACTTTCCGGTTGTGCGACCAACACCGCATTTGTCGAAGGCAAGCGGCAGATTGCCGAGGGCGAGATGGAGAGCGGTCTCGCCACCCTGGAACAGGCGGCACGCGAGGAACCGGGTAATCTCGAGATTCGCGCGGTGCTCGCGCGCGAACGGGAGGCGGTGATCGCGCGCCTGCTGCTGGAAGCGGATAGCGCCAGGCTGGCCCGCGATGACGATGCCGCCGACCAGGCGTATCGCCGGGTGCTTGCATTGAACCAGCGCAACGAACGTGCGCTGGCGGGCCTGGCGATAATCGACATGGATCGCCGCCACGCAGCATTGGTCCGGCATGCGGAAGAATTGCTTGAGCGGAATGAACATGCGGCCGCGGAATCCGAAGTATGGTCCGTCCTGCAGGAGAATCCGGCGCAACGGGATGCGCGCCGCCTCATGAAGCGCATCTCCGAAATGGAGTGGGATGCCGGGAAAATGGGGCCCGTGCTGAAAACGGCATTCGAGAAACCGGTTACCCTCGAGTTTCGTGATGCAGGTCTGAAATCGGTCTTCGAAATCCTGGCACGCACGGCAGGGATCAACATCGTTTTCGACAAAGACGTGAAGCAGGATGTCAAGACCACCATTTTTGTGCGCGATACCAATGTCGAGGATCTGTTCAAGCTTCTGCTCATGACGAACCAGCTCGCGCACAAGGTGCTGAACGAGAATTCCGTGCTGATCTACCCGAATACGCCGGCAAAGCAAAAGGAGTACCAGGAACTGGTGGTGCGCAGCTTCTACGTTGCCAACACGGATGTAAAGCAGATCGTTGCGATGGTGAAGGGCCTGGTCAAGACCAAGGACATGCATGTCGACGAAAAACTGAATCTTTTCGTCATGAAGGACACTGTGGAGGCGATCCGCCTGGTCGAGCGGCTGGTTGCGCTGAATGATCTTGCCGATCCGGAAATCACGCTGGAAGTCGAAGTACTGGAAATCGGACGCAATCGCATGCTGAACCTGGGTTTGCAGTTTCCGGACAGGATGAATGTGAATATGCTCAGTGCAGCCAGCGCAGCCGCGGGCGCGCCGTTTCCGCCCTTTGAGATCAGCAGTGCCGGCATCAACGGCAACGGCTCCAACCTCGACAACCTGATCGGCTTCATCGCCAATCCGGCTATGATTGTCAATCTCAAGCGCCAGGACGGAATCATCAACGTCCTCGCCAATCCGCGCATCCGTGTCAAGAACCGGGAAAAGGCGAAAGTGCTCATTGGCGACAAGGTTCCCGTCGTCACCACGACCGCTACCGCCAACGTGGGGGTGGCTTCTTCCGTCAGCTATCTCGATGTGGGACTCAAGCTGGATGTGGAATCCACCGTTTCACTCCAGGATGAGGTCTCGATGAAGGTCAGCCTGGAGGTCAGCAATATCGTCCGGGAAGTTCCTGTCGCAGGGGGAGGGCTTGCCTATCAGGTGGGTACCCGGACCGCTGCCACCACGCTGGCGCTGCGCGATGGCGAAACACAGGTGCTGGCCGGCCTGATCAGCGATGACGAGCGCACGACACTGTCCAAGGTCCCTGGACTGTCGGAATTGCCGTGGGTGGGCAAGCTGTTCACGAACCAGAACACGACCCGCAACAAGACCGAGATTGCCCTGCTGATCACGCCGCGCATCGTGCGCAACATTGCACGCCCGGCGCG
>CAZYYR010000036.1:10286-15094 GCA_964651465.1 uncultured Nitrosospira sp. | reverse complement strand
CATCCACCAGTTTCGCCTCTGGCGCCTCCTGCAGCAGAGCCAGCGCTTCGCCGGGTAGCAGCGCACCTTCATAAGGCAATTCCATTTCCCGGGCGCGTTGTTGCGCACGTTCGAGTATTTCAGTGATGGTTTCCATTTGTGTTTCCATGACCCGATTTAAAAATACAATGGTAAGTCATTTCGGATGCCAGACAAAGCCGGACGAACCGATTGCTCGGCATACCGGTTCTAAGGAAGCGCTGAATAAATCTCCGCTGGCGCGACGGCGGCTTTGCGGGATGGGATGCGCGAAAGGCGACAACTCGAATGGTACGACCGCGCAGGGCGGAGCAGTATCTTCCGAAGGAAGATGCGACCCCGCAGCGGGATGCAGACGCCCCAACAGCACTATGGCGCGGTCTTGACACCCCCCCGCTGCCCGATCCCCGCTTCGCGGGGCCCCTCGTGCTACGCTCTGGGGCGTCCCCTTCGCTAGAAGCCTGACAAGGCAGACCACCCGCAAAGCCCCGTCCCATCCGGGTTGCGTTACAATCGGGCGCTCATCTGCGTTGCGCTCCTTGGCATCGTAGTCCCCGCTACGACCTGCGTCGTGCGCCTTATGGTCATCCCGATTTTAACAGCAACGCGATCAGCGAGGATTTGTTCAGCGCTTTCCTAAATGTTCCATGTTTTTCTGTTGAAGAAAGGGAACATTCCTGCTGATATAATGTTACGCTTTGAATCAGCCGCTTGATAGCTACGCACAGCAACTGCAGGCCCCTGGAGAAAAAATGGCGACACCCGATGTTCTGAAAATGATTCAGGACAACGAAGTCAGATTCGTTGATCTGAGATTCACCGACACCCGCGGCAAGGAGCAGCATGTGACGCTTCCCGCGCATGCGGTGGATGCGGACAAGCTCGAGGACGGCCACGCTTTTGATGGCTCCTCCATTGCGGGCTGGAAAGGAATACAGGCATCCGACATGTTGCTGATACCCGATCCGGACACGGCGACGATGGACCCGTTCATGGACGAGGCGACCCTGTTTCTGACCTGTGACGTGGTGGAACCTTCCGACGGGAGAGGTTATGACCGCGACCCGCGATCGCTGGCCAAACGGGGCGAGGCTTATCTGAAATCGACTGGAATCGGCGATGTCGCCTATTTCGGCCCGGAACCCGAATTCTTCATTTTCGACTCGGTCACCTGGCATGCGGACATGTCCGGCTGTTCGGTAAAGATAGAGTCTCAGGAGGCAGCCTGGAGCTCGGCGGAAAAATACGAGGGCGGCAACATCGGCCACCGTCCCGGCATAAAAGGAGGATATTTTCCCGTTCCCCCGATTGATTCGCTGCACGATATCCGTTCCGCAATGTGTCTCGCACTGGAGGAAATGGGCATCGAAGTCGAAGTGCATCATCATGAAGTCGCGACCGCGGGACAATGCGAAATCGGCACCAAATATGCCAGCCTTGTGAAACGCGCCGACTGGACGCAGGTATTCAAATACGTCGTGCACAACATTGCGCACTCCTATGGCAAAACCGCGACCTTCATGCCCAAGCCCATCGTTGGCGACAACGGTTCCGGCATGCACGTGCACCAGTCCATCTGGAAAGGCGGACAGAACCTTTTTGCAGGAAACGGTTATGCAGGGCTTTCGGAAATGGCCCTCCATTACATAGGCGGGGTCATCAGGCACGCGAAGGCCTTGAATGCAATCACCAATCCCGGCACCAATTCCTACAAGCGCCTGGTGCCGGGGTTCGAAGCGCCCATCAATCTCGCCTATTCGGTGAGCAACCGGTCCGCCGCTGTACGCATCCCCTATGCCAACAGCCCCAAGGGACGGCGTATCGAAGTGCGCTTTCCCGACCCCACCGCCAACCCTTATCTCACGTTCACCGCCTTGCTGATGGCAGGCCTGGACGGCATACAGAACAAGATTCACCCGGGGGATCCCATGGACAAGAATCTTTACGATCTTCCCCCGGAGGAAGCGGCCAGGATTCCCAATCCCTGCGCCTCGCTGGAAGAGGCGCTGGACAGCCTCGACAAGGACAGGCAGTTTCTGACGCGAGGCGGTGTATTTTCCAATGACATGATCGACGCATACATCGAACTCAAGATGGAAGAAGTGACACGCTTTCGCATGACGACGCACCCGGTCGAGTTCGACATGTACTACAGTTTGTAACGCCGAACCCGTTCCCGTCGCGATCGCCACGAAATTATCAGGACATCCCTATCCCATAACCCATGAAAATACTCGCACTTGCATTGGTTGCCATACCCATGCTCATGCTCGCCGGTTGCGGCGAAAAAGCACCGGGAAGCACCGCAACGAAAGAAGCGCAGACCAAGCTGCCCGATGAATTTACCTCTGAAAAACAGATTCCTGCCGTTCTGGAAGAGACCCTGACTGCTGAAGAAAAATCGGAATTGTTAAAAGAGATCATGCCCGAATCGGGAGATGAATCCACTCCTGAAGAAAAATTCATCCAGTTGAAGAAGGATGCGGAGGCCGGCGACCCCAAAGCACAGAATGGCTTGGGCGTGATGTTTTACACTGGAGAAGCCATCTCCAAGGATACTTCCGGCAAAATCCTGAGCAACGACCCGACCGCCGCCGCTGCCTGGTTTCACAGGTCGGCTGCGCAGGGATATGCCGATGCCCAGTTCAACCTCGGGCTGATGTATGCAAATGGTGAAGGCGTCGCGAAAGACTCTGCCAAAGCTGTGGAGCTGTTTCGGAAAGCGGCGGAGCAGGGCAATGTGGATGCGCAGAACAATCTCGGGGTGATGTATTACGCCGGAGAAGGCGTAGCCCGCGATGAGTCCAAGGCCCGGGAATGGTTTGAAAAAGCCGCCGCGCAAGGAAATGCCGATGCGCAGGCAAATCTCGAAGCCATGGAATAAGTCTGGCATAGCAGGTCGTTTCGACCAAGCTGGACGGAGCAGGTAGCTGAAGACAGATACTGCTGAACATGCGCCGGTCGAACACCGGGAACCACAAGCAATTTAGAAACCTGGCACGCATGTTCCTGCCGCTCACACCACGCGTCGCATTCCCGCAATCTCGCCTGTTGCCGTGCTCGGAAGCGCTCAGAGAGTCATTCCGGGGACGATGTCCTTCCGCCCGGCATCGAGTGTCCCATCCTCATTCGGAAGAAAATGTCCGCGACACCGACGACTATCCAGATGATCAGCGCGGCGCTGTTCGCGATCGCCATTCTGCATACCTTCTCTGCAAAATTTTTTGAACGTCTGGCGCATATTCGTCCAGCCCATGCCGGCTTGTGGCATCTGCTGAGCGAAGTGGAAGTCGTATTCGGCTTCTGGGCGATGATCCTGATCGTGTGCATGTTCGCGGTAGAGGATGGCCCCACGGCAATCCGGTACCTTGACTCACGCAATTTCACGGAGCCGATGTTCGTGTTCGCCATCATGGTCATCGCCGGAACGAGACCTATCCTGCAATTTGCAATGTTCAGCGTACGTACCGTTGCCCGCTTCATCCCGTTGCCGCGTTCGATGGTCTACTACTTCACCACCCTCTCTCTCGTGCCCCTGCTGGGGTCGTTCATCACCGAGCCGGCGGCCATGACTCTGGCGGCTCTTATCCTGCGCGACAACTACTATTCGCGGGGGATTTCGACGCGGCTCAAATACACCACGCTTGGCGTTCTCTTCGTGAACATATCCATCGGCGGGACCTTGACACCCTTTGCGGCTCCGCCCGTACTCATGGTGGCCGGAAAATGGGGCTGGGACATCTGGTTCATGATATCGGTTTTCGGCTGGAAAGCGGCGATCGCTGTCTTCGTCAATGCACTGAGCGCAACTTTGCTGTTTCGTGAGGAGCTATCCCGTATTCAGCCCGTACATGACTCTACTCCGCAGGACAAGGTTCCTCCCGTCCTGGTGGCAGTGCACCTGTTCTTTCTGGTGAGCGTCGTCGTTCTGGCGCACCACCCCGCTGCATTCATGGGGCTTTTCCTGTTTTTCCTGGGCATTGCACACGCCTACAAGGATTATCAGGACCGGTTCATCCTGCGGGAGGGCCTGCTGGTCGCATTTTTCCTGGCGGGTCTGGTCGTGCTGGGAGGGCAACAGGAGTGGTGGCTGAAACCGATGTTGCTGGACATGAGCAGCGACGCGGTATTTTTTGGTGCTGCAATATTGACCGCCGTCACGGACAATGCTGCGCTGACCTATCTCGGTTCGCTGGTGGAGGGACTCTCGGATTCCTTCAAGTATGCCCTGGTGGCAGGCGCCGTCGCTGGCGGCGGCCTGACGATCATTGCCAATGCACCGAATCCGGCAGGCGTCACGATACTTCGCGGTAACTTCGAGGATGCGGGCATCCATCCATTGGGGCTGCTGGTGGCGGCTTTCCCGCCCACTATCGTGGCGATCCTGGCGTTTCGCCTGCTGTGATCCCCAGTTGGAGGCAGCAGCGCAGCCGTGAAAATATGGAAACCCGGGCCGTGATCGGGGTCCGGTCTCAGTACCGGTACGGGTCGCCGAAGCCGTCTTTTTTCAAGGTACGCAAGGAATCGTTTTCCGCCTGCAGTGCTTCCACCTGCTTGCGCAGCCGGCTCACCGACAGCCGCTCGCGCAGCACCCGGGGAATTGCCACCAGCGCGCCGATAAGCGCTCCCAGGCTGAAGCACGTGGCGATTACCACCGCAAGCGACGCTTCGATCCGCCACAGAAAAAAAACGACGCTCACCGACACGGCGTTCTGAACCGCAAATATGACGATCAGAAAAAGGATGACAAGCGCAACGATCAGTTGAAGCTGCATGAACGCCTCCTGCCG
>CAZYYR010000036.1:0-10186 GCA_964651465.1 uncultured Nitrosospira sp. | reverse complement strand
AGGCCCAGTCGGTACTGCCATACGCCGAGTGCCGGCGCGGAGCCGTCCTGGGCGAAGGGAGCGAAATGCTCAGCCCCGGACCTTGCGTATGGACCCGGTTTCCAGCCATTTCTTGATGCGATTGGCATCCCCTATGCGGGTATTCTTTCCCCAGGAATCGAGCAATACGATGACGACAGGCGTTCCGGTAATGTTGGCGTGCATCACGAGGCAGCGACCGGCCTCGCTGAGAAAACCGGTTTTGGATATGCCGATGTCCCATTTCCCAGCACGCACCAGGTTGTTCGAATTGACGTACCGCATGCGGCGATTGTTCTTGCCGAACGCTACCGCATGCGCCGCAGTCGTGGAAAATTCGCGGATGAGGCGGTATTTATGTGCAGCAAGGACCATTTTCGACAGGTCGCGTGCCGTCGACACGTTGGAGCTGTTCAACCCCGTGGAATCGACGAAGTAGCTGTCGTCCATGCCAAGTTTATATGCCTTGCGATTCATCGCCGCCACGAATGCACTCGTCCCGCCGGGATAAGCGCGGCCGAGCGCGGCTGCCGCCCGATTTTCGGAAGACATCAATGCCAGCCGCAGCAGATCCTCGCGTGTCAGCTTGGAACCCACGCGCAAGCGGGAACGCGTGTTCTTGAGCATATCCACATCCGCGGATTCGATGACGATTCCCTCATCCAGCGGCAATCGTGCGTCGAGCACCACCATCGCGGTCATCAGCTTCGTAATCGAAGCGATCGGCACCACGTTATTCGCTTTCTTGCTGAAAAGGATATCTCCGCGCTTGGCATCAAGAATCAGCGCAGACTGTGAACGAAGATGCAGGCCATTCTGTGCAAAGGCCCCCCCCATAAATACAAACGTGGCGCAAATGGCCAGAATTATTTTTTTCATTGTCGTACCCGACGGCAAGATTATCCGCCCCTCCTGCGGATTGGGACATGCGCGCCAGTAAGTTAACAAATATCATGAGATAGGGAAAGAGCTTTATAGCGAATTTCCGCAAGGATGATGCCTGCGGAGGCAGATGGACGTCAGGGAAACTCCGATGGGAGGCGGGCCGCTTTGCCCTTCTAGAGTCGGAAAGAATTGCTCAGCTGCTCAACACCCGGCCGTTCAATGACAGCCGCCTGCCATCCATGAGCGCGCGCGAGGCGCCTTCCAGAGGCAGCGGCCGCGAAAAATAATACCCTTGCATTTCGTCGCAGCCGTTTTCTCTCAGAAAATCCAGTTGTGCCCGCGTTTCCACCCCCTCGGCCACCACCTTCAACCCCAGGCTATGCGCAAGCTTGATCATTGCCACCGCAATGGTCGCATCATCGGGATCGCTGGTGACATCCCTGATGAACGTACGATCGATCTTCAGTACATCGAGCGGAAACCGCTTGAGGTATGCAAGGCTTGAGTAGCCCGTGCCAAAATCGTCCATCGAAATCTGCACGCCGTACGCCTTGAGATTCTGCAATGCATTGGCTGCCGTCTCGGCCTCTTTCATCAATACCGATTCGGTCAGTTCGAATTCCAGCAGGTGAGGATCGATCCCGGTGATCTCCAGCGTTTTCCCGATGATCGAATCGAGATCCTGCTGCTGAAATTGCCGGGCCGACAGATTGATCGAGATCGGATGAAGTACGAGGCCCTGACTATGCCATTCCTTTATCTGGTTGCAAACCGTACGAACCACCCATTCGCCGACCGATACGATCAAACCGGTATCCTCAAGGACGGAAATGAACTGGAGCGGCGGCACGAGCCCGTCCACCGGATGCTGCCAGCGCAGCAGGGCTTCGAAACCGGTGATCTCGCCACTGACCAGACTGGCCTTCGGCTGGTAGTGCAATACGAATTCATGTCGGGCGAGTGCCCCGCGAAGCTGCGTTTCGATTTTGAGGCGGGCGACGGCGCGCTCATTCATCTGGGGCAGATAAAACTGATAGATGGCGGGTCCCTGCTCTTTCGCCTGGAACATCGCGGTGTCCGCGTTCCGCAGGAGACTCTCCGCGTCTGCGGCATCTCCAGGATAAATGCTGATCCCGAGACTTGCCGAGATGTAAACTTCCTGCCCATCCAGTTCGAAAGGCTGTGAAAGGGCCGCGATCACTTTTTCCGCCACAATCGTGGCATCCTCTCCTTTCAGCAGATTCGGCAGGATGAACGCAAACTCGTCCCCGCCCAATCGGGCGACGGTATCGCCCGAACGCAGGCATTGCCGGAATCGCTGCGCCACCTGTACCAGCAGATTGTCCCCTGCGCCGTGACCCATTGTATCGTTTACGATCTTGAAGCGAGTGAGATCGGCAAAAACGACGCCGACCTTTCCCGGTGCGCGATGTACCTGCTCCATGGCCTGCTTGAGTCGGTCGAGAAAAAGGTTGCGGTTGGGCAACTCCGTCAGGGGATCGAACTGTGCCAGGTATGTAAGACGCTCCTCTGTCGTCTTGCGATCGATGGCGATGGCAAGGATATTGGCAAGACCCTGGAGAAAGGTGACGCTGCCCGATGTAAAATGGAATGTTGCGCGCGAATAGGCGCCGAGTATGCCGTATGCCCCCCTGGCTCCCGAGATGAGTACATCCGCACTGCTGCGTATGGCATGATCCCTGAGGATGGCAGAGCGCTTGAAACGGGATTCCGAATCGAAATCATCCACAATCACGGGCAGATGGCTCGCAAGAACGAAACGGTTCTGGCTGCTCTCGTAAGTGGACGATATTTGCCGGCCCAGCCAGCCTTTCTGCCAGCCGACGGCAGCCTTGAGCATGAACGAGCGCAGATCCGGCGCAATCTGCAGAACCTTGCAGAAATCCACGTTCAGGCCCTGCGACGCCACCGTCGCTGCCTGGTTCCATAGCCCGTCGAGATCGGCGCTGGCAAGCGCCTGTTGGCCGAAAGCGGCAATAAGACCCTGTTGCATGGCGTGTTCCTGAATCGCCAGTTCAGCCTGTCTGCGCGTAGTGATATCGATAGCGGTGCCCACTATTCTCAATTCGTTGCTGCGGACATTCCATTTCAGCGCCTTGGCGATATGCAGGTGGCGTGTCGTCTCATCGCCGCGCACGATGCGAAAGTCCAGTCGATCGTCCTCCGCGCTGATCTTCTCCAGTTGCGCCTGTTCCGCCAGATCATCGGGATGAGTATAGGATTTCCATATTTCATAGGTGACGGGACTTCCGCGCGGGACACCGTAAATCTCGTACATGCGATCATCCCAGATCACTTCGTTGGTCGCGGTATTCCATTCCCAGATACCTATCGCTGCAGCCTCGGTAGCGAGAGCGAGCCGGGCTCTTTCCTCCTGCAAGACCCGCTCCCGGCGGGCAGACTCGGCCCGAAGCCAGACATTTTCGATAACGGTGGGCAGACCCTGAAGATAGCCTTCCCTTTTTACTACGTAATCGCCAGCACCGAGTTTCAGGAACTGCCGCGCAATTTCTTCGTCCTCATCCATCGTGATCAGAACGATCGGCAGAGCGAGACCCCGAACCTGGCACAACTCCTTGAGGATATCTGTGGCAGACGCATCGGACAGGCGATTATCGAGTAAAAATACATCGATCGTCTTTTCGATATCCTGGGCTGCACAGCGGCGAAATACCTGATCGGCGGATTGAAGCGATTCGATTTGAAAACGCGGGGCGATTGAAGCCAGCACCTGCTTCGTCTGTTCTATCTCGATGGCATCGGAGCCCGCGTAAAGAATCCTCAGTGCGGCGGCGCGCCGATAAGTCTCCGTGTGAAATCTGTCGAACGCGGCGCGCAGAACCAGAGCCAGCGGTTCGAGAAAATCTCCATGCTTGACGACATAATCGTCGGCACCGGCGCGAAGCAGCGACAGTATGATATCCTCATCGCTCGCTCCGGTGAGAACCACCACCGGAAGCGGCAGCCTCCGTCCGCGTATCCGGGCCAACAGCGCGTCGCCGCTCCCGTCCGGCAAATTGAGGTCGGTCAGGACCATGTCGTAGCGGAGAGGCTTGCCGAAACCCGGCAGGGCGAATGCCGGTGCAGTCAGGTTCGTCCCATAGGCTTCGCAAAACTGATCTATCCGTGTCAATGCTTCAGCCAATGTGCTCACAGTATCGAGCTGGATATCCGGCGCGCATTTTCTCAGCTCGATCCGCACCAGTTCCGCATCCAGTGGGTTATCCTCAAGATAGAGCACTTTCATCTGGCGGGTCGCTGAACAGAATCGATGCAAGGCGGATGGCGACCTTGCGGGATGAAGGCGCTCCACGGAAAACTCATCAGCAGGTTCCTTAGCGCCTTGAAAAGCAGTGGACATTGAGAACAGTCCAGTAAAGCTCGATCTGGCGGGCGACATCGATGAACTTCTCGAAGTCGACCGGCTTCACAATGTAGGAATTCGCCCCCAGCACGTATGCTTCGTGAACATCGACATCCTCAGCGGAGGATGTGAGCACCACGACGGGAACAGTTCCGAAAATCGAATGCTGCCGAATGGCTTGCAGAACTTCCAGCCCGCTGACCTTGGGCAGTTTCAGATCGAGCAGGATCACCGAGGGCGTCGGCTCCTCCGGCTTCCAGCCGGAAATGAAGTCCAGCGCTTCCTGCCCGTCACGGAGCACTTCGAGGGGATTGGTCAGGTTGTATCGCACAAAAGCACGCCGCGTCAGATCCACATCCATCGGATTGTCTTCAATGAGCAGGATCGGCACCTTCGTATTCATGAGAGAAGCCTGGACTCAGTTCTCCGGCAACGGATGAAATGGCTGACTGGCCGGTCCGGATAACGGCAACTGAAGGTAAAAAACCGCGCCCGCTCCCAGCTGACTTTCCGCCCACACCTTTCCACCCATCCGCTCCACAGCCTTTTGCACCATTGCAAGCCCGATACCTGTTCCGGGATATTCTTCCGCACGGTGCAGCCGCTGAAATATTTCGAAGATCTTGTCGTAAAACCGCATATCGAACCCAATGCCGTTGTCACGAACGGAAAAATAGCAGTTGCCATCCGTCGTCCAGGCACGAATGCTGACCGCTGGCTCGCCGGCATAACGGGAGAACTTGAGGGCGTTATCGATCAGGTTGCGCAGGGCGATCGCAAGGCCGTCGGGATCGGCCCGGAGCTGGACATCGTCGATCTCGACCGTGAGCCGCACCTTGCCAAGGTCATCCTGAAACTGACCAAGCAGTTCCGAAACAAAAGCGGGCAGCCCGATGAGCGTTGTCGACAGTTTGCGCCGCTCGAGCTTCGAATAAGAAAGCAGATCTTCGATCAGCTCCGCCATATGCTGCGCCGCCTTGCGCACATTTGTCACAAATCCACGCCCCTCCTCGTCCAGGCGATCGTAATGACTCTCCATCAGCAGGCGGCTATAACCCGCGATGCCGCGCAGGGGTGCCCTGAGGTCGTGTGAAACGGAATAGCAGAAATTTTCCATTTCCTTGCTCTTGGCAAGAAGCTGGGCGGTACGCTCGTTCACCTTGTATTCAAGGTTGACCTTGGCGTCGCGAAGAGCCTCCTCCGCGTATTTGCGCTCGGTGGTATCCCTGATGACCAGAAAGACGAGTCCCTGGCCGTCCCCATATTGCAGGAGCGCCCCCGAGTAATTGAAAATGCGCACCCAGTTCCTGTCCAGGCGACTGATGCGCAATTCCAGATCATGAAGCTGCTCCCCTCTCAGCAGGCGCGGCAACGGCCATTGCGCGAACGGAAGAATGGAACCGTCGATCGCCGACAATTCGTAGAGCTGCGTAAGGTTTGCAAGGTCCCCCGATACCTCTCCGGGATTGCTGATATCATGCATTTTCAGCGCCGCGTTGTTCCAGTTCAGCAATTTGAGCGAGAAGTCGGAAATCACGAGGCCTTCGCTCATATTCTCCATGACCACCTGGAGCTGCTGCTCCGTCTCGCGCCGGGCTTTTTCCGCCAGCCTCTGATCGTTTACATCGGTATTGGTACCGAACCACTGCACCACGTGATCCTCCGCATCCCGCAAAGGCTCTGCACGGGTCAGAAATATCCGGTACTGCCCGTCTGCGCCGCGCAGCGGGATTTCCATGTCGAATGCCTGCTCAGCCGCAGTGCATCTGGTCCAGCGTTCCATTACCTCGAGCAGCAAGTCCGGGTGGTGGGTCTGTTGCCAGCCCCAGCCTCCTGCTTCCTCGGGAGTCATTCCAGTATAGTCGTACCATCGCTGGTTGTACCAGGATCTGGAACCATCCGTCTCCGCAATCCACGCAAGCTGCGGAATGGTGTCGACTATCGTTCTCAAGTGCGCCTCGCTTTCCCGCAGCACCGTCTCGGTACGGTGTCGGGCAGTGGTGTCCAGTGCGATTCCCAGGAGTTCCGTGCGGCCAGAGCATGCAAACCGCTGCATGCGAACTTCGACGGGATAACGCGTTTCATCGGAACGCATATGCCTGGTCTCGAAAACCATCATGTCTTTCCCGCCGGCCAGCAGTGGACCGATGAGTTTCCGGAACGAACTTTCGTCGAATTCGGGCAGGATATCCAGCAGCGTCATGGCGAGCAACGAAGGCATGTCGCGGCCCAGATTGCACTGCAAGCCGGGACTCGCAAACTGGAAATTCAATGTCTCGGCATCCACGAGATAGATTTCACTCAAACTCTGCTCAAGCATGCCTGCAAGCCGGGTATGCACGCTCTCCACCTGCATCGCATCGACGGCGCGCGGAATGTCCGCAACATGTCCCGTATGGTTTTTGATCGGGGATATCATTGGGAAAAAGAAAGGTTCTTTTGTGTGCGCGGTTTGATTGAACGAGCACAAGCAGTACAACAGAGCTATGAGACCCTAAAACAGGCGGTGTGGATAGCTGTAAGATTTTACAGCTTGGCATGGGAGAAATTATGCTGGCCGGGCCGAAGCGCCACCCGTATCACGGATATCACGGACGAAATCCCGGTTTATCTGCATCGGATAAACCTTTCCATCACGAGATGAGAGAAAATCAGCACTTTTCCCTGGCAGGCGGCAGGCGTGCCTCGAGGATAGCTCATGGGGTTTCCCCGAGGGCGAGCCGAAACCGGTCTGCCATACCTGTAGAAGCCTGGTTCAATATATCTACCACCAAGGGGCGATCCCCCGTTCGGAGACAGACATGCAAGAACTGAATGCCACCTGGACCGCGCTGAAAGTCGGCGGCCTCATCATGCTGCCGTTATCATTGCTGGCCGTGGTTGCCGTGGCCATCATGCTCGAAAAGGCCTACGTCTACTGGAAATTCGCCCGCCTTTCACCCGATCTGCTGAATCTCGTCGAGACCTATGGCTTTGCATGGAAAGATCTGGAAAAGATACTCTCGGGGCTGGATGAGCGGCACTACTACAAGCGGTTTTTCGAAGTGGTGATCAGCAACCGGCATCGCCCATCCTGGTGGACCGAATCGCGCGCAGCCGATGAAGCCCAGCTGATTGAAACATCCCTTGCGCAAAGACTCTGGATACTGGAAACCACCGTTACCGCCGCACCACTGCTTGGGCTCGTAGGAACCGTGATAGGAATGATGCGCGCCTTTCAGATAATCGGCGGCGAAGGCATCGTCAACCCGACGGCGGTAACAGGGGGTGTGGCCGAAGCGCTCATTGCGACCGTGGTCGGCCTCGTGATCGCGCTGATCGCCCTTTTCGGATTCAATTATTTTTCCCGGCTGCAATCCCAAACGATGGATGAAATGGAGCGCCTCGGAACGCGACTCATCGACCATATCCGCCTGGACCAGGAGGGAAGCAGTCATGAAGCTGCGTAAGAACCGGGATTACCGCAGGGGCCGCATCGAAATCATTCCGATGATCGATGTGATGTTCTTCCTGCTCGCCACCTTTATGCTGTCTTCGTTATCGATGCAGAACCTCGATTCCCTGCAGGTAAACCTGCCTCAGGGACAGGCGGAAAAACTCAGCACCAAGCAACCGGTGACGCTGACCCTGACGAGCGACAGCAAAATCTTCATCAATCGCACCCCCGTCACGCTCGACACGCTGGCCGAAACACTTCAGCCACTGCTCCAGGAATCGGAAAAAAAGCTGATCGTCTCTGCGGATAACGATGCGCCGCAAGGCATCGTGGTGCAGGCGATGCTGCGGGCACGTTCCGCCGGCGCGCAACATTTTCTGATTGCGGTCAAACACGAGTAGCAGTCCACGCATGCTCAAATCCAGGTCGAAGGATGTTCGATTCTGGTGGCCTGTGCCACTGGCTGTCCTTATCTGGGTGCTCCTCATCTGGGCGTTCGGCTTTTTTCTTACCTCACCTGAAGTGGAAGTAAAGTCGCCCCCGCTGGTAGAGGCCAGCTTCATCGAGTTGGCGGAAGAAAAACCTGAAGAAAAAACCCGTCCTGCCACCCCGCCAAGTCCTCCGGTTCCCCGGCCCAAGCCTCAGCCCAAGCCCCAACCCCAGCCGAAGCCACGGCCGCAGCCGCGCCTGACCCCGGAAAAAGCGAAACCGGCCAAACCTTCGCCGAGAAGGGGAACCGCCAGAAGCGAGGCACGCACGGATCGTTCGCAACCCCAGAAACCCGCGCCCCAGGCAGAAGAGCCAAAAGACCTGCTGGCCTACATGAAGGAGGCGCGGGAGCGCCGATCGGCGGGAGGGATCTTCGAAGAGGAGCCTCCCGAGCCGGAAGCCATCGAACGCGAACCATCCGAGGAAGAGCTGAGAATGGCGAATGTCATGCGCAACCTGCGCGAACCAGGCGCAAGCGGCATATTCCAGATCATCAGAATGGGGCCGCGCACCGCGCAGTTCCTGTTTCGCGCCTGGAAAAAGGATAGCAGCATCCCGCGGCGGGAACTGGTCGAAGTCGATGCCGGCTCCGGCGGAGACATACAGCGTGCGGTGGTCAGGAAAATGATCGAACTCATCCGCCAGTACCACAAAGGCGATTTCAACTGGGAATCATATCGTCTCGACCGGGTGGTCGTCCTCTCCGCCCGCCTCGAAGACAGCAAGGGACTGGAGGATTTTCTCATACGCGAGTTCTTTGAAGACAGCCCTGCACTACGCCCGCGATAGGACATGAAGTTTTAAGGAAGCGCTGAACACCTCTCCGCTGGCTATTCCTGCCCTTCAGTGGATAGTGCCGGTGCCTCCTGGTTTGGAATATTCCCCTTCAGGTAGCGATCCAGGAACTGCAGAATTCTCCGGTTCGCCTCCATCTGATTCTTCTTCTTGCTGAAGCTGTGGCCTTCATCCGGAAAAACGAGGTACTCCACCGGAACATCATGCTTCTTCACCGCTTTCACCATTTCATCGCTCTCGGCCTTGACCACCCTGGGATCATTGGCGCCCTGGATGACCATGAGCGGCTTTCTTATCTCCCTGGCATGGAACAGGGGCGAGGTGGCGACAAGCCGGTCTATATCCTTCACCGGGTCGCCAATCTCATCATAAATAGCCTGGCGGACCGATTCCCAGTAGATCGGGATACTTTCCAGGGTGCGCAGCCAGTTGGCGACACCGAATATATCGACGCCCACCTTGAACGCCTCCGGACGAAACGCCAGAGCCGACAAGGTCATGTAACCGCCATAGCTCGCGCCCATGATCCCGATACGTTCGTGGTCGATATGACCCAGGCTGGCCAGAAAGGTCTTGGCTTCCACACAGTCCCACAGCGGCTCGCGGCCGTGCCTGCGATTGGCGGCCGCAAAAAAGGTTTTGCCGTAGCCGGAACTGCCCCGGTTATTGATTCCCAGTATCGCGTAGCCATGGTTCACCAGATATTGAATCTGAGCATTATAGCCCCGCATGGTCTGGCCGCCCGGCCCGCCATGCACATATACGACGGCGGGGACCTTGCGATCCGGCGAGGCTTCATGCGGCTTGTAATAAATGGACGGGATCACCGTTCCGTCAAAGGATCTGAAGCGCACCACCTGCGCTTCCACCAGGTCCGCCGAATCGATCTCCGCGCTGAGGCTTCGGGTGAGCTGCCTGAACCGGCCGGTGCCGAAGTCGTGGACAAACAGGTTATCGGGCGACCGGTCGCCGTTCACATAAAAAGCCATGCGCGCGCTGCTGGGCGAAAAAACCATCCCCCTCACTTCACCTTCCGGCAAGGCGGGGAGCGCGATGAGACGCTCTTCCAAGTTGGGTCCCACTGTCTCCGCCACTCGAAGGATAATGCTGCCATCCTCGTTGATGCCTGTTACCCGAAAACGCCCGTCCCTTGAGAAATAGGTGTGCACCAGGTCCCA
>CAZYYR010000035.1:0-15347 GCA_964651465.1 uncultured Nitrosospira sp. | reverse complement strand
CTCTGAGGACGTTGTGGTTGGCAAAAAGAATGGATTCGCGTATTTCCCGCCTGATGCGATAATTTTCACCTTCCTGGGTAAAGAAACGGCGCAGGCGCTCTGTGGAAACGTCGGCGGCATCGTTGAGAGTGTAAAGACCTTCCCGTGCCTTCGCGATGGCAGCCGCGTCTATATCCGTTGCGAATATCTGGAGCTTGGGCGCATCGATCATGCCCAGCATGCGCTCGGCGCAGAGTATGGCAATGGAATAGGCTTCCTCGCCGGTTGCGCATCCTACTATCCAAATGCGCAACTGGTCATGCGTCTTCTTGCCCTTCAGCAGGCGCGGCAGGATTTGTTCTTCCAGATAATCGAAAACCTTGGGATCGCGGAAAAAGTTCGTCACGGAAATGAGCAAATCCTTGAGCAATGCCTGTGTCTCATCCGGGCTGCTTTGGCAGAACCGGGCGTATGCGACGAGATCAGGCAAATTGCGGACGGTGATCCTGCGCTCGATGCGTCGCAGCAGGGTGGGCCGCTTGTAGCTGGAGAAATCATGGCCCGTGCGCAATCGCAGTTGGGTGAAAACTTCGCGCAAGGCCTGTTGCTGCTCTTCTGGGCGCTTATCCGGCGCTTCCGCAATTTCGATGCTTCCCAGTTTCTCCTTGTAGGCGATGATCCTGGCCGGGATTTCGGCAACAGGCAGGACATCATCCACCAGGGCGGTGGCGATCGAATTGCGCGGCATTTCCTCCCATTCCGCTTCGCGCGGATCCTGCACGAATGCGGCGCCCCCGCATTCCTTGATGCGCTTCATCCCCATAGAGCCATTCGCCCCGGTTCCGGAGAGAATCACGCATACTGAAAAGGGCCCGCGGGCTTCAGCCAGGGTGCGGAAAAAAATATCGACGGGTGCTCTTCGTTCCTCCATCGAGGTATTGGGCGCGACTTTGATATAGCCATCCCACACCGTCAGGTGCTGATCGGGAGGAATGACGTAGACATGATCAGGTTCGATGCGGGCTTCGCTCAGCATCTGGCTGACAGGAAGCTTGCATACTGTCTGCAATACCTGTGCAAGGCGGCTGTCGTGGTCAGGCGAGAGATGCAGGATGACCACGTATGCGATGCCGCTATCGGCCGGGACCTGCTCGAAGAATTTGCTCAGCGCCTGTATGCCTCCGGCCGAAGCGCCAATCCCCACCACCAGAAAATTGGGCGCACCCGCGCCTTCACCGGCAGTGGGCGCAGATTTGTTTTCAGGTGTGCTCATTCAAAATTTCTCGCTCGTCCAGGAATTTCCATGAATTCTAGATATCTCCATCATCCGGGCTGTTATGATGACAGGCAGCATATTGAATAACCGACTTCTGGATACCAGAGACATAGGGCAGATGATGCAGAAGGATATCATCGTAATAGGCGCATCCGCGGGAGGAATCGAAGCGCTCAGAACGCTGGTGAGCGGTTTGCCGCGTACTTTTGCCGCTTCACTTTTTATTGTAGTCCACACTTCCGCAAATTCTCCCGGCTTACTGGCTTCGATCCTGGACCGAGCCGGGCCTTTACCTGCCACCAGCGTGACTGGACAGGAGCTCATCGAGCCTGGCCGGATCTACGTACCTGCACCGGACCATCATTTGCTGCTGGAGCGCGGCAGGGTTCGCGTAACCCGCGGTCCCAGGGAAAACATGTTTCGTCCTGCCGTCGATCCGCTCTTCCGCTCTGCAGCCCAGGCTTACGGCCCGCGCGTGATCGGTGTCGTCCTGACGGGCGGGCTCGACGATGGCACCGCAGGGCTTCTCGCCGTGAAGCAGCTCGGGGGTACGGCAGTCGTACAGGATCCCGACGATGCGCTCTGTCCCTCGATGCCCCGCAGCGCCATGCGGCAGGTGCAGGTGGACCATTGCATTCCCATCGCCGAAATGCCACCTTTGCTCATAAGATTAGCGAATGAGGAAGTGGAAGTGAAAGGGGAATATACCGTGCCGGAAGAGATAAAAACCGAAGTGGCCATCGCCCGTGAAGAACGGCCGTACGAAGTCGGCGTGCTGGCACTGGGTACGCCGTCGATGCTGAGCTGTCCCGAATGTCATGGTGTGCTTCTCCAGATAAAATCGGAAAATCTTACCCGTTTTCGCTGTCATACCGGGCATGCTTATTCCCTTCAAAGTCTGATGGCCGACATCAATAAAGGAATAGAGGACGCATTGTGGAGCGCTATCCGGGCAATAGAAGAACAGGCCCTTCTGATGCAGCATCTGGCCGAACACGTCCATGAAATCGGTGCCGGCATGGGCGCCGAGCAACTTCTCGACTCCGCGCATTTCGCCCAGCAGCAGGCAGAATCGGTACGGCAAGTTGTGTTGCAGCACGCCAAAACGGACGATCGGGATGAGGCTCTCAGTTAAGGAAGCGCTGGATAAATCTCCGCTGGCGCGACGGCGGCTTTGCGTCAACGGCTGTTGCTAATGTTTTAGCAGAAGCACAGCCTATTGCAACACGCCCGTACATTACCGTGCGGCAGCGCACCGATAATTTCGAAGGGTATGCCTATTGTTTCTGTGCAAGTATCGGCCGCTGGCCTGAAAACTTGTCTACGCAGGAAGCAATCCTGCACTCGCATTTATCATCAACCCAGGGCCTGTTAACACTTTTTTCGCACCGCGTCGCTGATGCGAAAAAAGCGTGAGGGGAAGGCGCAAAGCATGGGACATAGCAGGTCTGTGGCCAGGCTTTGCAACGCCTCACCGACTTTTTTCGTACGTAACCCGGCGGGATGGGGCGGATTTCCCCAGCCCATCGTTACCTGTCGCTTACAGAGCCTGCTCGCCGCGCAGTTCGTGCCTTCCAGATGAAATCCATCACATCGGGCATACGAAACAAGTGGCATGCGAAACAAGGTTAACAGGCTCTATATTTTCCAGGAGCTTGAAATGAATAAATTCATATCAACCGTTATTTTGACCATTTTCACGGCCGTCTGCAGCGTCGGCGTCACGGCTGCCGGCTCGGATGGACCTGACAAGAAGACAACAGGGAATTCTCCTGAAGAATGGAAAAAGGAGTATGGGGATTCCGGGAAGGGCGACTCTTCCACCTCCGAGATCATGCGGGAAAAAACCCCCAAGGATGTTCCGGCGGACGAGAAAGCCGAGTATAGGGACCAGGAAGTCATGAACAAGAAGCCGTACAAGGAAAAAGAGAAAAAATAGCCTTCCGGCTTTTTTTCGATCTCATCTCATCTCAAGATCAGCTTGAAAGCAAATTGCGCTTTCGAGTTTTCCGCGCTGGACTCGGGGGTAGAAAAGAACCTGCCCCTTTTTTGAAGAAAGGTCAAGCCTCCGAGCCCACGCTTTTGGGGCAGTGCTACCCGGCCTTTATGGATGAGCACAGGCAGCCTCATTCCCTTCTTGTCATTCCCGTGCTGTCATCCCCCCGTTGTGTCATTACCTCCAGGGAAGCCAGGAAGCTGGGCTGGATTGAGCCTGGGTAAGCCGCGAATTGCCGAACGCACATGGCTTCGGCCATAGACGATATAGAAGAAGAGGAGGGGGACCGCAGCCCTTACCAAAGTTTTCCAATGTTCGGCGGCGCACCGAAGCTTGTAAATTAAAAGTACATGATGCGCCGATATCTGCACCATGGATCCTCCTCTTTTACCCAGCCTGACAGGAATCCAACATGGCAACGAAAGAACCGGAAAATGCTGACCATCGTTCAACCATCGGCGGCCCGGCCGATATGAAGGGGAAGCCTGGCAATGATTTCACCGCCAAGCTTGCTGCTACGCAGGAGCTCGCCGCGGCTATGCCATACAACGTCCGTAAGGCAGCGGAGCATGGGGATGTGTCTGCAGTCCCCGAGGAAGGCCAGACGGCCGAGGTGCCTCATGCTTTCGTCACGGGCAGCACGCTGACCGAGACCACCGCATCTCCAAAAGTAGGCAGAGGTGATCCTTCCATCGGCCACAATGCGGGAAACGAGCCGCTTGATCGGGTAAGGGTGGATTCAAGCGAGCAGGCCCTCACGACAAACCAGGGTGTTCCCGTTGCGGACAACCAGAACTCGCTCAAAAGCGGATATCGCGGTCCGGCTTTACTGGAAGACTTCATTCTCCGCGAAAAGCTTACGCATTTCGACCATGAACGTATTCCGGAACGCGTGGTGCATGCCCGTGGCTCGGCTGCGCACGGTTATTTCGAATGCTATGAGTCCATGGCCCGATATACGCGGGCCTCGCTGTTCGCCGAGGCTGGAAAACGTACGCCGGTTTTCGTGCGGTTTTCCACCGTATTCGGGGAACGCGGCTCAGCCGATACCGCGCGTGATGCCCGGGGTTTCGCAGTCAAGTTCTACACGGATGAAGGCAATTGGGATTTGGTGGGAAATAATATTCCCGTATTCTTCATCCAGGATTCGATCAAGTTTCCCGATCTTGTGCATGCAGCGAAACCCGAGCCGCATTTCGCCATCCCCCAGGCCTCGACTGCGCACGATACGTTCTGGGATTTTGTTTCCTTGATGCCCGAATCCACCCACATGCTGATGTGGGTATTTTCAGACCGCGGTATTCCGCGCAGCTATCGAACGATGCAGGGATTCGGGGTGAATACCTTCCGGCTGGTGACGGCCGGGGGGGAGTCGCACTTCGTCAAGTTTCACTGGCAGCCGATTGCTGGCACGCATTCATTGACGTGGGACGAGGCGGTAAAAATTGCCGGGGCCGATCCCGATTTCCATCGGCGCGACTTGTGGGAAGCCATCGAGACCGGCATCTATCCGGAGTATGAACTTGGCATGCAGATTTTTACCGAAGCGCAAGCGGAAGAATTCAGCTTCGATGTATTGGACGCCACTAAACTGGTACCGGAAGAGCTGGTGCCGATCTTGCCTGTCGGAAAGATGGTGCTCGACCGCAATCCCGACAATTTCTTCGCGGAAACGGAGCAGGTCGCTTTCTGCGCCGCGCATATCGTGCCGGGTATCGATTTCAGTAATGATCCCTTGCTGGCCGGGCGCATCCATTCTTATGTCGATACCCAGCTGATCCGCCTGGGAGGACCCAATTTCCACGAAATACCCATCAATGCCCCCGTCGCGCAAGTTCACAACAATCAGCGTGAGGGCATGCATCGCCAAGGCATCAACCGGGGTCGCGTTGCCTACGAGCCTAATTCTCTGGCAGGCGGCTGCCCCTTCCAGGCAGGCGCCGCCGGGTTCACGTCCTTCCCCCAATCCGTGTCTGGAGACAAAGTGCGGGGGAAGCCTGAACGTTTCGCCGACCACTATACCCAGGCCACTCTATTCTGGAACAGCCAGACACCCGTCGAGAAGACGCACATTATCAACGCATTCCGTTTTGAACTGACGAGGGTGCAAACCCCGGCAATACGGGAGCGGGTGGTCGCAATGCTGGCCAACGTGGCGAAGGACCTCGCTGAAGGGGTAGGGCGTGGCCTGGGAATGAAAACCCTGCCACCCGCCTTACCCAAGGCCTTGGAGCAGACCATATTGCCGGAAGTGACCTTATCCCCGGCACTTTCCCTTTTTGCCCGCCCGGGGGATGGAAGGATCGTCGCACGGAGGGTCGCCATCCTGGTAGCCGATGGAGTGGACGGGAAGAGTGCGCAGATGCTGAAGACGGGATTGGCTGCGGAAGGAGCCGTACCGCGCTTTGTAGGCGCTCGCCTGGGCAGCGTGGAAAGTACGGACGACGAGGAACTCGATGTCGATGTCACATTCGAAGCGATGCCCGCGGCGCTTTTCGACGCACTTGTCGTACCCGGCGGCCATGAGGATATGCGAACGCTTGCCGATGTCGGCCTGGCGGTCGAATTCATCAAGGATCAGTATCGCCATTGCAAGCCGATCCTCGCTCTAGGTCTGGGCAAGGATCTGATTGAAATTGCGGGCATCAAATTGACCCTTCCTGGCGGTGAGCGGGACCCCGGCTTGCTCACCTTCCAGGATGAAGTTCTCGATGATGTGCTGCCTGAATTCATCGAGGCTATTGCGGCTCACCGACATTTCAAGCGCGAGACCGACCCGCCTCGCGTTTAAGGTTTTTAAAGTTTCAAGTCCTCCAAGAACGGGCTGCAGGCCGAAGTAAAGGATTATCCTTATCCTGTTCGCCCTCAATGTCGTAGGCTACCTGGTGACATTCGGGCAGGTAGACGCGCTGCGGATCCGCGACATGCAGGTGGACTGGAAAACGGGTAACATCTTCACTGTGGGCGGATGGGCCGGCCAGCTGGACGGGCGCGCATTCAACCTCGGCGGATTCAGTTTCGTGAATACGGCCCGCTATGTGGGCGGGGAAATCATCCCGGCCACGTTCGAGCATGAATCCGGGCATATGCTGAGCAACGCGGCCTTCGGCTTCTTCCAGGCCACGCGCATATTCGAAGGACACGGACTGGACAGCTTCTGGGAGCGCATCGCGGAAAGCAACGCTCCCTCCGGGCTGCGCGGCACCGACCCCGTCACCCCCGAACCCGACCGGCCCAGGATTCCTCAGTGGGGTTGATCTTTTCCTGGGTTTCCTGAATGATCGGATCAAACCGCTGAGCGACCCGCAGCATCGGGAAACTCTCAAGGCTCGCGCCTGAGTGAATTCTGGAAATACAGGGTTAGCGATTACCGGTCATCGCCAGATGAATCACCCATGAACCTGTAGACACCCCGAAGCCTTACTGTAATTACTGTAAAAGAACTTATCCTCGTTCGTTGCCATAATTTCATATTCGCTGCATTGCCTTGTAGCTCAAGGTTTTGTGACGGCATTACCCAGGGAGGACGCAATGATCACACTGCGACACGCCATCAAGATCGCCGCACCGCAGGATGTGACGTTTCGCGCCCTCAGCGAGCCAGCCGCCATGCAGCCATGGCACCTCGGTACGGTCGAGGGTTATTTCGGGCTCGGTGAGACCGTCCGGCTGGTGCGGAATTCAGATCTGTCTTTCACCTGGCGCACGGATGAAATCTTGCCGGGCAAGGCTTTCCTGCAAACCTGTGTCGAGGGTCCCGGCAGTTCCGTCGGCAAGACACTGCGCATCGGGGTAGAGCGGCTGCCGGACGGACGGTCATTGGTCTCACTTGCCCATGGCGAGTGGGATGAAGCGGACCCGCATCTCCCATTCTGCAACACATATTGGGGTGAGGCGCTGATGCGGCTGCACCACCACTCGAACAGAAAACCCGCGGGGACGCGACATGAAGAGGAAGCCCGAGAGCTATGTTGCCATCCAGCCAGGAGGACCCCACTCTCTCGGGTGGAAAGTCCCTCCGATCAACGATCTCCGCTCCGCCCTCGATCTTCTGAAGAAAGTACCGGGGCAGTATCTGGAAACCGATCACGAGGTGGACCCGAATGGCGAACTGACAGGCGTCTATCGCCGCGTCGGTGCCGGCGGCACGGTGATGCGGCCCACGCAGATCGGTCCGGCCATGATGTTCAACAACGTGAAGGGTTATCCGGATGCGCGCGTGCTGGTGGGCCTGCTGGCCAGCCGCGAACGGGTGAGCCGATTGCTCGGCGCCCCGTCCCGGGAATAGGGAATTCAGATGGCAGATGGACGCAGGCTGGTGACGCCCCCAGTGAAGATCGACGGCGAAGGGCCATGCCATGAGGTCATCCATCTCGCCGACGATCCCGGCTTCGATCTGCGCAAGCTGCTTCCTGCACCGACCAATACCGAAGAGGATGCCGGCCCCTATTTCTGTATGGGACTGGTGCTGGGATCCGATCCTGACGACCGCGACAATGTCGATGTCACGATTCATCGATTATTCGTGCAGGGTAAGGATGAATTGTCGATCTTTTTCGCGCCGGGCCGGCACATCGATGCCTTCCGGAAAAAGGCCGAGGCACGTGGCAAGCCTCTCCCAGTGACGATCAACATGGGACTGGATCCTGCGATTTACATGGCAGCGAGCTTCGAGGCGCCGACCACGCCGTTTGGCTTTGACGAGCTATGCGTGGCAGGCGGCCTGCGTGGACGCCCAGTCGAGCTGGTCGAGGCTAAGACGGTCGCCCAATACGCCATTGCGCGCGCAGAGATCGTGATCGAGGGCGAAATCCTGCCGAACGTCCGGGTCCAGGAGGATCAGCACACCCATACCGGCAAAGCGATGCCCGAATTCCCCGGCTACACCGGCGACGCCAATCCATCGCTTCCGGTCATCAAGATCAAGGCAATCACCACGCGCAGGAACCCGATTCTGCAAACATTGGTCGGTCCGGGCGAAGAGCATGTCAGCATGGCGGGCATTCCGACCGAGGCGAGCATCTATATCGCGATGGAGGATGCGCTGCCGGGATTGCTCCAGAACGTTTATGCACACAGCGCCGGTGGAGGCAAATTCCTTGCCATCCTCCAGGTCAGGAAGCGCAGCGATGCGGACAATGGCATGACCAGGCAAGCCGCCATCATCGCGCTCGGCGTCTACCGCGAGCTCAAGAACATCATCCTGGTCGACGAGGATGTCGATCTGTTCGACACCGACGACGTGCTCTGGGCGATGCAGACGCGGTTCTCCGGCGACATGGACACTATATTCCTGCCGGGTGTCACGGGCCATGTTCTCGATCCTTCGCAGACCCCCGAGTATGACCCGCGCGTCTCATCCAGGGGTACCGCGACCAAGACGATCTTCGACTGCACGGTGCCCTTCCATCTCAAGGAGCATTTCGTGCGCGCCCGGTTCCGCGAGGTCGATCCCAGCCCCTGGGCTCCATCTCTGTTCCCGAAGGGCGAGGAGTGACCACCACGGCTGCCTGGATGAAAAGACGCGCTGTCTGACAAACTAATTATCCATTAATCAGGAGGTTGCTCGATGAAAGCTTTCCAGCTCAGGGAAACATGCGGTTTGGACGGACTGATATTTCGGCAGGACCTCGACAAGCCTGAGCCTGGTCCTGGCGAAGTCCTCATTCAAGTGCGCGCCAATTCATTGAATTTTCGCGACTTCATCATTGCCCATGGCAAATATCCTGCTGCGATCAAGCCTGACGTCATCCCTCTTTCGGATGGAGCGGGGGATGTAATTGCGGTTGGATCGGACGTGACGGCTGTCAAGGTGGGTGATCGGGTGACAGGATCCGTTTTTCCGGATTGGATAGCCGGGCCATTAACGCAAGAGATTTTCGATCGATCCCTGGGTGGACCCATTGACGGAATGCTCTCCGATTACGTGGTACTTCCCGAACGTGCTGTTATTCTGTATCCAGAGCACTTGAGTTATGAGGAAGCGGCTACCCTCCCCAATTCGGGTGTAACCGCCTGGCATGCATTGGTAGAAGCCGGACGAATCCGCGCCGGCCAGACGGTTCTCCTGCTGGGCACGGGCGGAGTTTGCCTGTTCGCTTTGCATTTCGCCAAGCTGCATGGTGCAATAGTGATCCAGACTTCAAGCAGCGACGAGAAGCTGGAGCAAACTCGGGCAATGGGCGCCGACCATTTAATCAATTACAGTAAAACGCAGAACTGGGATCAGGAGGTGATGAAAATCACCGGGAACCAGGGCGTAGACATCGTGGTGGAAGTCGGAGGTGCACAGACACTGGAACGCTCTCTCAGATCCGTACGGTTCGGAGGTTTCGTGGCATTGATCGGGCTCATTTCCGGCTTTGGGCAGATCGACCCTCTGCCGTTGATGCAGCGGTCCATACGCCTCCTTGGAATTAATGTGGGTTCCGCGAACATGTTTCGGGCAATGAATCGCGCCATCGCTGCTACTGGCTTTCGTCCCGCGATCGCTCGCTCGTTTGCTTTCGAGCACGCAGCCTTTGCTTACGCATATAATTTTCAGCAAACGGCAGATCGTTTCGGAAAAACCGTTATCACCTGCTCCGAGTAGAACGATATGACATTTGCAGAAACACACGATTTGCACTCCAAAGCACGAGTACAATTAAGCACGGGTACAATTTTTCCGATGATGACATCCAGAAGATTTTATTGATCTCGACCGTTCTTGCCGCCAACAGAAAACAATCAGGAAATTCCGAATGCCGCCTGGAAAGCCGGGCTGGCCCGATTGATGACCTCCACCATGCGGCTCTTGAGGAGGGGCGTCATGCGTAATAGCCGTGAACGCCCGTCCGCCGGATTCTCGATTTCCTCCAGATAACCCTCTTCTATGGCACGGCGTATATATTTCATTGCCGTTTGGGGACTCAATCCCTTCACAAGATCATAGGCATCGGTCTTTGGAACGGCACTTTCGCCTCTCAACCATAATTCGGTAAACAATCTGGAAAAGTAGATATCGCTGAACCCGGTTTCCTGAAAAATGCTCACCCAGGCGTCATCCAGTTCCCGCAAGGCAATCAGAAATCTTTTATTACTTTCGTCCTGGAAGTCTTTGTGACTTCCAGTGACAGGTTTTGCTCCGTTTTTTTTCAATCCGATACCTCCCGTAATACCGCCCAACCAGTGCGCCTTCCAATGCACCTTCCAGAATCTTTCTGGGCGCAAGCATGATGCGATCAATTATACATATAAATTTATATATGGTTTTATATATAATTCTGGGATAGAATTTCTGCTTCATTGCAATTATCAAACGGAATTCAGATATCTGCACTTACACTGCTAAGCGGCATCTTTCATTCCTGAAAAAGAGGGCGCCAGAAATCTTTAATGGGATATTCAGAAAACCAAGTCAAATACCATATAAGTAATTGATTTATTAATATAATATGCGCATCTCAACCATACGCCAGCGGTGCGTGCTCCCGATTCTCCTCGCGCTCCCGGCAGCCTTCCTCGCCGCATGCAATACGGAAGTCGCTCCGGTCGAACCGCTTCCGCCCGATGTCACGGTTGCAAACGTGCTGTCGCGTTCCGTACAGCCCTGGGATGAATTCAATGGCCGTGTCCGTGCGGTCCCCACTGTGGAACTGCGTCCCCGTGTCAGTGGCTACATCGATCGGGTAGCTTATAAGGAGGGGAGCGAAGTCAAACCCGGGGAGCTGCTCTTTGTCATCGACCCCCGTCCGTACCGCAATGCGTTCCATGATGCACAGGCGCAGCTCGAGCGTGCGCGGGCGGCGGCGAATCTTGCACGAAGCAGGATCGAGCACGCCCAGGCGCTGTTCGCGGCACAAGCCATGTCGCGCGAAGAATTCAACGGCAGGCAGACGGATTTGAACCAGACCGCCGCCGAGGTGCGCGCGGCGGAAGCCGCTCTGGCCACCGCCAGGCTCAACCTCGGCTTTACCGAAGTTCGGGCGCCCATCGCAGGCCGCTCGGGCCGGGCATATTTGACTGCAGGCAACCTTGCCCAGGCTGACCAGTCCATCCTGACCACCCTGGTCTCGCAGGATCCGATGTACGTGTACTTCGACTGCGACGAGCACAGCTTCCTGCGCTACCAGGAATTCGCCCGAAGGAACGATCGCCAGCGCAACGTTTATCCGGTCCGCATCCGCCTGGCCAATGACAAAGGGTTTTCGCATCATGGAACCGTGGATTTCTTTGACAATCAACTCAACCCCGCAACGGGGACGATTCGTGTCCGCGCCGTCGTTGCGAACGCCGACCGGTCGCTGACGCCCGGCCTGCATGCCCGGGTGCAGCTGCAAGGCAGTGATGAACTGCACGCGCTCCTGGTCGACGATAAAGCCGTTCTGACCGACCAGGACCTCAAATATGTCTATGTATTGGGGGAGGGTAACAAAGCGTTTCGCAAGGACATCACATTGGGACGTGAAGTCGATGGTCTGCGCATCGTGCTGTCCGGCCTCGGCGCGACAGACGAGATCATCGTCGGCGGTACCCAGAAGATCCTTCAGGACGGGATGACCGTAACCCCCCGGCATGTCGGCATGGAAACGGGAGCGGCCATTCTTTCCCCCTCCACGCCCGGGGAAGCAGCGGAATAAGAACAGCCATGGATTTTTCCAGGTTCTTCATCGACCGTCCCATCTTCGCGATCGTTCTTTCGATCGTTATTTTCGCGGCGGGACTGATCGCCATCCCGCTCCTGCCCGCGGGCGAGTACCCGGAAGTGGTGCCGCCAAGCGTGGTTGTGCGGGCCATGTATCATGGCGCCAATCCCAAGGAGATCGCGGATTCGATCGCCGTTCCGCTGGAAGAAGCGATCAATGCCGTCGAAGGCATCATGTACATGAAATCGGTCGCGGGTTCCGACGGAAGCCTGCAAGTGACGGTCACTTTCACGCCCGGCATCGATCCCGATACCGCGGCAGTCCGTGTACAGAATCGCGTCGCCCAGGCCCTGTCCCGCCTGCCCGCCGACGTGCGCCAGTATGGCGTCACCACGCAGAAGCAGTCCCCCACGCCGCTGATGTTCGTGAGCCTGTCTTCGCCCGACAACCGCTACGACGGAATCTACCTGCGCAACTACCTCACCCTGAATGTCAAGGATAAGCTCTCGCGCCTCAATGGCGTCGGCAATGTCGCATTGTACGGGGAAGGTGACTACGCAATGCGCCTGTGGCTGAATCCGCATGAGCTTGCCATACGCGGGCTGACGGCCGGCGATGTGGTCAATGCCGTCCGCGAGCAGAACGTTCAGGTATCCGCGGGCCAGCTGGGCGCCGAGCCATCGCCCCGAAGTTCGGATTTCCTCATCCCGATCAATGTACGCGGGCGGCTGCGCAGCGAGCAGGAGTTCGGCGACATCGTGCTCAAAAGCGGCGACGACGGACAGCTGGTCCGTCTGTCGGACGTGGGGCGCGTCGAGCTCGGCTCCAGCGATTACACGCTGCACGCCATGATCGATGAAAAGAACGGCGCCAGCGCGGGCATTTTCCTCACCCCCAGCGCAAACTCGCTGGAAGTGGCCAGGGCGGTCTATGCCAAGTTCGAAGAACTTTCGGCCAGCTTCCCGGAAGGCGTGACATACCGGATAGTGTGGGACCCGACCGTTTTCGTGCGGGAATCCATCCGGGCAGTAGGCCAGACCCTGATCGAAGCGGTCTTCCTGGTCGTGCTGGTGGTCATTCTCTTCCTGCAGACCTGGCGCGCATCCATCATTCCCCTGATCGCGGTGCCGGTCTCGATCGTCGGCACGTTTGCCTGGCTGTACCTGCTCGGGTATTCCGTCAATACGCTGACACTGTTCGGGCTGGTGCTCGCGGTCGGCATCGTCGTGGATGACGCCATCGTCGTGGTGGAAAATGTCGAGCGCAACATCGAAGAAGGCCTGAGTCCTCTCGCAGCAGCCCACCAGGCGATGAAGGAAGTCTCGGGCCCGATCATCGCCATTGCGCTGGTGCTCTGCGCCGTGTTCGTGCCCATGGCGTTCCTGAGCGGCGTCACCGGGGAATTCTACAAGCAGTTTGCCGTCACCATCGCCATCTCCACCGTCATCTCCGCGATCAATTCGCTCACCCTGTCGCCGGCGCTGGCGGCAAAGCTGCTCAAAAGACACGATGCGCCGAAAGATGCGCTCACACGCCTGCTGGAGCGCATGCTGGGGTGGCTGTTCCGTCCGTTCAACCGTCTGTTTCTCCGCAGCTCCCATGGATACCAGAATGCGATAGCCCGAGCGCTGGGACGCCGCGGCATCGTGTTCACCGTTTACGCGGGGCTGCTGCTGGCGACCACCCTGCTGTTCCATATCGTGCCGACCGGCTTCATTCCGAACCAGGACAAGCTCTACCTCTTTGCGGGCGCAAAGCTGCCGGAGGGTGCTTCACTTGCCCGCACGGACGCGGTCACGCGCCAGCTGAACAGAATCGCCAGCACGATCGAAGGCGTGGAAATTACCGAAAGCTACGTGGGCATGAATGCCCTGCAATCCGTCAACACACCCAACCAGACGACGTCCTACATCATCCTCAAGCCGTTCGACCAGCGCCAGCGTTCGGCGGAATCCATCACCACCGAACTGAATGCCAGGCTTGCGGAGGTGAAGGACGGGCAGGCTTATGCGTTATTGCCTCCGCCCATTCAGGGGCTCGGCAACGGCTCGGGCTATTCGCTCTATCTGGTCGACCGTGCCGGCCTCGGGTATGGCGCGTTGCAGAATGCAACAACCCGGTTCCAGAATGCGATTGCCCAGACACCCGGCATGACGTTTCCTGTCAGCTCATACCAGGCCAACATCCCGCAGCTCGAAGTCAAGGTGGACCGGATCAAAGCTATCGCCCAAGGGGTATTTTTGACGGACCTCTTCAGTACCCTGCAGATCTATCTTGGGTCCATCTACATCAATGATTTCAATTTATTTGGCCGCGTCTACCGGGTGATGGCCCAGGCGGACTCGGCCTTCCGCCAGAAGACTGAAGACATCGGCAACCTGTATACCCGCAATGTGGATGGAGAGATGGTTCCGCTGGGGTCGATGGTAACGATTCAGCCAACGTTCGGCCCGGACCCGGTCATCCGCTACAACGGTTATCCCGCCGCCGACCTGATCGGCGATGCCGATCCCCGCGTGCTTTCCTCGGGGCAGGTCATCGCCAAACTGTCGGAGATTGCTGCAGAAGTCCTGCCCCGCGGCATCGCACTGGAATGGACCGATCTCAGCTACCAGCAGGTGACGCAGGGCAACGCGGCGATCATCGTCTTTCCGTTATCGATCATGCTGGTCTTTCTGGTGCTGGCTGCCCTCTACGAGAGCTGGACATTACCTCTGGCAGTCATCCTCATTGTGCCGGTATGCATGTGCGCCGCACTTTTCGGCATCTGGCTCGCGGGCGGCGACAATAATATATTCGTACAGGTGGGTCTGGTCGTACTGATGGGCCTGGCATGCAAGAATGCCATCCTGATCGTCGAGTTCGCGCGGGAACTGGAAATCCAGGGCAGGGACACCATCGAAGCCGCCCTGGAAGCCTGCCGCCTCCGGCTTCGGCCGATAGTAATGACCTCCATCGCCTTCATCGCGGGATCGGTTCCCCTGGTGCTCAGCCAGGGTGCAGGTAGCGAGGTGCGCTACGCAACGGGGATAACCGTTTTTGCCGGAATGCTCGGTGTGACGCTATTCGGATTGTTCCTTACCCCTGTGTTCTACGTCGCCTTGCGCAAGCTGGCCCGCGTCAAGCCTGCAGGGTGAATCGATTCAGGTGCCAAAAACCGGGACGTTTCGAATCGACCAGGAAGAGATTGAGATCATCGACCTCGGTTACGAAGATTACCATTAGGAGGGTGTCATGGCTGCAAGTCCAGGAGTTCGCTTGAAGAACCCGGCCCATCCTGGCGGCTTTATCAGGCATGAGATCATCGAACCGCTGGGCCTGTCCGTGACGGGTGCGGCCGACGCACTGGGTGTCACACGGGCAACGCTTTCGACATTGCTCAACGAGCGCGCGCACCTGTCGTCGGAAATGGCACTGCGCATCGAGAAGGCCTTTGGCGTTTCGATGGATACGCTCATGCGGATGCAGA